>JAAEZW010000036.1 GCA_018222665.1 Paracoccaceae bacterium | reverse complement strand
CGATTCGCGTTGCACGCCGGTTTTTTTGGTGCTAACGCGACGTGAAATCGGCGTGGCATACGCAAAATGTGGCGCAAGCCGCGAGACTAATAAGGATTAAAAAGCATATGGCAAAGCGGTGGTACTCGGTCAGTGTTCTTTCAAATTTTGAAAAGAAAATCGCCGAGCAAATTCGAACATCTGTCATCGAGGCTGGTCTAGAGGACGAGATCGAAGAGGTGTTGGTGCCCACTGAGGAGGTGATCGAAGTGCGTCGTGGGAAAAAAGTCACGACCGAGCGACGCTTCATGCCAGGATATGTTTTGGTGCGCATGGAGATGTCTGATCAGGGTTATCACCTGATCAATTCTATGAACCGCGTCACAGGCTTCTTGGGCCCGCAAGGCCGCCCGATGCCGATGCGCGACGCAGAAGTGAACGCAATCCTGAACCGCGTTCAAGACGGCGAAGAAACACCGCGTACATTGCTGACGTTTGAAGTCGGTGAAAAAGTTAAAGTCAACGACGGTCCATTCGAAGATTTCGACGGTTTGGTGGAATTTGTTGACGATGCAAACCAGCGTTTGAAAGTGACCGTGTCGATCTTTGGTCGTGAAACGCCAGTTGAATTGGAATTTACTCAGGTCGCAAAGCAGAGCTGAGCAAACCTGTGGGAGGTAGGGCCGCCGCGGCGTCTCTTCCGGACCACACAGCGTAACTTGCCCCCGCGACGCGTCAACGGGGCGTTGGAAAAGGAAGAAAGATATGGCCAAGAAATTGGTTGGTACGTTAAAGCTGCAGATCCCTGCAGGTGGCGCAAACCCATCTCCGCCCGTAGGTCCAGCATTGGGTCAGCGCGGCATCAACATCATGGAATTCTGTAAAGCGTTCAACGCGAAAACAGCCGACATGGAGCAGGGCGCACCATGCCCGACAATCATTGAGTACTATCAGGATAAATCCTTCTCAATGGACATCAAGACACCTCCTGCGTCTTATTACCTGAAAAAAGCAGCAGGCCTGAAGCCAGTTGGTAAGCGTAATCGTCCAAAAGGTGCGGAAACACCTGGTCGTGAAATTGCGGGTTACGTGACTGCAGCGCAGGTTCGCGAAATCGCAGAAGCAAAGATGAAAGATCTTTCAGCAAATGACGTAGAAGCGGCGATGCAAATCATCCTTGGCTCTGCGCGCTCAATCGGTATTGAGGTGAAGTAAGATGGCAAAATTGGGTAAACGTACACGCGCTGCGCGCGAGGCCTTTCAGGGCAAAGAGAACCTAACAGTCGAAGAAGCGGTTGCATTGGTGAAATCAAATGCGTCTGCAAAATTCGATGAAACCATCGAAATTGCGATGAACCTTGGCGTTGACACACGTCACGCAGACCAAATGGTGCGCGGTGTTGTTGGCCTGCCAAATGGTACGGGTAAATCAGTTCGCGTTGCGGTTTTCGCACGTGATGCAAAAGCAGACGAAGCACGCGAAGCGGGTGCCGATGTTGTTGGTGCAGAAGATTTGATGCAAACGATTCAGGGCGGCACAATCGAATTCGATCGTTGCATCGCGACACCTGACATGATGTCAGTTGTTGGTCGCTTGGGTAAAATCCTTGGCCCACGCAACCTAATGCCAAACCCAAAAGTTGGAACAGTGACCATGGACGTTGCAGCAGCTGTTCAGGCGGCAAAAGGCGGCGAAGTTCAGTTCAAAGCTGAAAAAGGCGGCGTTGTGCACGCAGGCGTTGGAAAAGCGTCATTCGACGAAGCCAAGCTTGTTGAAAACATCCGTGCATTCGTTGGTGCCGTTGCAAAAGCAAAGCCAACAGGCGCAAAAGGTGCCTACATGAAGGGCATCACGCTAAGCTCAACCATGGGCCCAGGTGTCAAAGTGAATGTGGACAACGCAGCAGCTGAGTAATAAGCGCTTTATTAGAGTTGAAGGGCGCGGTTATCGCGCCCTTTTTTGTTTTCAAAAGATGAGGGTCACATAAGGGTATTATCTTTTTCGCTTTGCCCCCTTGGCAAAAGTAAAAGAATCCCTTATGTGACACCGTAATGCCCCAGCGTATCAAACGTCTGGGGTATTGTCTGTCCGAGACGGAGGGTAGAGATTTCTCTATAAATCCTTCCTGAGATGGGAATGAGTAAGAATTTCACCGCAAGGCATAGCCTTCGGGTGATTTTGGCCTCGGCCCCTTATCACGGACCCCGAACGCCAAGGTTTCCTTGGCAAAACTGAGCCGGGGAGTGATCCCCAAAATTGGAGTGAAACTGTGGATAGAGCACAAAAAGAGAAAGTGGTTGAGGAACTCGGCCAAATCTTTGAAAGCTCTGGCGTTGTGGTCGTAGCCCATTACGCAGGTTTGACAGTTGCTGATATGCAAGATCTTCGCGCACGTGCACGTGCGGCCGAAGCATCTGTGCGTGTTGCCAAAAACAGGCTCGCCAAAATCGCCCTAGAGGGTAAGCCATGCGAAAGCATGACCCAATACCTAACAGGCATGACAGTGCTCACCTTCTCTGAGGACCCTGTGGCAGCCGCCAAAGTGGCCGAGGACTTCGCTAAAGAAAACTCAAAATTTGAGATCCTTGGCGGTGCAATGGGCGAAAACGCATTGGATCGTGCTGGCGTTGAAGCGGTATCAAAAATGCCATCTCGCGAAGAGCTTATTGCGTCTATCGTGGGTTGCATTGGCGCACCTGCTTCGAATATCGCTGGCGCAATTGGCGCACCTGCAAGCAACATCGCAAGCATTCTTTCGACTATCGAAGAGAAAGCTGCATAAGCAATTTGATTACCTGCGGTGGATATACCCCATCGTTGGAACACAACCTTTAGTAACGGAAAGAGTCTAAAATGGCTGATCTGAAAAAACTAGCAGAAGAGATCGTAGGTCTAACACTGCTTGAAGCACAAGAACTAAAAACAATCTTGAAAGATGAGTACGGCATCGAGCCAGCAGCTGGCGGTGCAGTGATGGTTGCAGGCGCAGCAGGCGACGCAGGCGGTGCAGCAGCAGAAGAGAAATCAGAATTCGACGTAGTTCTGAAATCTGCAGGCGGCAACAAAATTGCAGTCATTAAAGAAGTACGCGGCATCACAGGCCTTGGTCTTAAAGAAGCAAAAGACTTGGTTGAGTCTGGCGGCAAGATCAAAGAAGGCGTTGAAAAAGCCGAAGCAGAAGACATCAAAGGCAAGTTGGAAGCAGCTGGCGCAGAGGTCGAGTTGGCATAAGCCAATTTGCCAGGGAAACCTGGGCTTACAAAGCTTAGCTGGGTGCGAGTTTTCGCATCCAGCTTCGTCTGTCTTAATAAGGGCCATTTCGACGATGGCGTTTCTTAAGGCAGAGTTCAAAGATCGGGAGGCACTCTACGGGAAGTGTGCCGGGAATTGATCGAACTTGTGCTGTCTCATTGGGGAACGCGACCGGTGCCCGACGGTTTCGTGTTTCTGTTGAGAAAAGAAAGGTGACACCGACCATGGCGCAAAGCTATCTTGGCCAAAAACGTCTTCGTAAGTACTACGGTAAAATCCGCGAAGTCCTAGACATGCCGAACCTAATCGAGGTTCAAAAATCGTCTTATGATCTATTCCTGAATTCAGGTGATCAGCCAGCTCCACTTGATGGTGAGGGTATCCAAGGCGTATTCCAATCGGTTTTCCCGATTAAGGATTTCAACGAAACCTCTATCCTAGAATTTGTGGGATATGATCTTGAGCATCCGAAATATGATGTTGAAGAATGTCAGCAACGTGACATGACATACAGCGCGCCGCTTAAGGTGACATTGCGTTTGATCGTGTTTGATGTTGACGAAGACACTGGCGCCAAGTCGGTGAAAGACATCAAAGAACAAGACGTATTCATGGGCGACATGCCTTTGATGACGCCAAACGGTACATTCGTTGTGAACGGCACAGAGCGTGTGATTGTTTCACAAATGCACCGCTCGCCAGGTGTATTCTTTGACCATGACAAGGGCAAAACTCACAGCTCTGGTAAGTTGTTGTTTGCCTGCCGCATCATCCCATACCGTGGATCTTGGTTGGATTTCGAATTTGACGCGAAAGATATCGTTTACGCACGTATCGACCGTCGTCGTAAATTGCCTGTCACAACGCTTCTTTATGCGCTGGGCATGGATCAAGAAGACATCATGTCGGCCTATTATGACACTGTGCCATACCGCCATGAAAAGGGTCGTGGGTGGGTTACAAAGTTCTTCCCTGAACGTGTTCGTGGCACACGCCCAACCTATGATTTGATCGACGCCGCAACAGGTGAAGTCATCGCAGAAGCGGGTAAGAAAGTCACACCACGGGCTGTGAAAAAATTGATCGAAGAGGGTGCGGTTACGGATCTGTTGATCCCATTTGATCACATCGTCGGAAAATTTGTCGCCCAAGACATCATCAACGAAGAAAACGGTGCAATCTACGTTGAAGCAGGTGATGAACTGACAGTTGAGTATGACAAAGACGGTCAGTTGATCGGCGGAACATTGAAAGATCTTTTGGACGCTGGATTCACGGATATTCCAGTTTTGGACATCGACAACGTGAACGTTGGTGCATACATCCGCAATACAATGGCTCAAGATAAGAACATGAATCGCGAAACTGCGCTTCTTGATATTTATCGCGTGATGCGCCCAGGTGAACCGCCCACGGTTGAGGCGGCCTCTGGTCTATTTGATACGCTATTCTTTGATCACGAACGTTATGACCTATCCGCGGTCGGTCGTGTGAAAATGAACATGCGTTTGGCATTGGATGCCGAAGATACACAGCGTACCCTTCGTTCAGAAGATATTGTGTCCTGTATCAAGGCATTGGTTGAGCTGCGTGACGGTAAGGGTGAGGTTGACGATATCGACCACCTTGGTAACCGTCGTGTGCGTTCTGTTGGTGAATTGATGGAAAACCAATACCGTGTTGGGTTGCTTCGCATGGAGCGCGCGATTAAAGAGCGTATGTCCAGTGTTGAAATCGACACTGTCATGCCACAGGATTTGATCAACGCAAAACCCGCAGCTGCGGCAGTGCGCGAATTCTTTGGTTCATCACAGTTATCGCAGTTTATGGACCAAACAAACCCACTGTCCGAAGTGACACACAAGCGTCGCTTGTCTGCGTTGGGCCCAGGCGGTCTAACTCGCGAACGTGCAGGTTTTGAGGTACGTGACGTTCACGCCACGCACTACGGTCGTATGTGTCCAATTGAAACGCCAGAAGGTCCAAACATTGGTTTGATCAACTCTTTGGCAACATTCGCACGCGTCAACAAATACGGCTTTATCGAAACACCATATCGTAAGGTTGTTGATGGTAAGGTGACAGATGATGTGTCCTACATGTCAGCGACCGAAGAAATGCGTCACACAGTTGCGCAGGCCAACGCGACATTGGACGCTGACGGCAACTTTATCAATGAATTGGTGTCCACACGTCAAAACGGTGACTATACGCTTGCGCCACGTGAAAATGTGGACCTGATCGACGTAAGCCCGAAACAGTTAGTTTCAGTTGCGGCATCCTTGATCCCGTTCTTGGAAAACGATGACGCGAACCGCGCATTGATGGGGTCGAACATGCAACGTCAAGCTGTGCCACTTTTGCGTGCTGAGGCACCATTGGTTGGTACGGGTATCGAAGGCGTTGTTGCACGCGACTCTGGTGCGGCGATTATGGCGAAACGTGGTGGTATAGTTGACCAGATCGATGCGCAACGTATCGTTATCCGCGCGACTAGCGATCTTGAGCTGGGTGACGCGGGTGTTGATATTTACCGCATGCGCAAATTCCAACGTTCAAACCAGAACACTTGTATCAACCAGCGCCCATTGGTGAAGGTTGGTCAAACTGTTGGTAAGGGTGAAGTGATTGCAGATGGTCCATCGACCGACATGGGTGAATTGGCCTTGGGTAAAAACGTGGTTGTCGCGTTTATGCCTTGGAACGGTTACAACTATGAGGACTCGATTCTAATTTCCGAACGCATAGCACAAGATGACGTATTCACATCTATTCACATCGAAGAATTCGAAGTGGCCGCACGTGACACGAAATTGGGCCCTGAGGAAATCACACGTGACATTCCAAACGTAGGTGAAGAAGCGCTTCGCAACTTGGACGAAGCTGGTATCGTTTATATCGGTGCTGATGTTCAGCCAGGTGACATTTTGGTGGGTAAAATCACACCAAAAGGCGAAAGCCCAATGACACCAGAAGAAAAACTTCTTCGCGCGATCTTTGGTGAAAAGGCTTCTGATGTTCGTGATACATCGTTGCGCGTGAAACCAGGTGACTACGGTACCGTGGTTGAGGTTCGTGTCTTTAACCGTCACGGCGTTGAAAAAGACGAACGTGCCCTGCAGATCGAGCGTGAAGAAGTGGAACGCCTTGCACGTGACCGTGATGATGAATTGGTCATTTTGGACCGCAACATCTATGCGCGTCTCGAAAATCTGATCATGGGCAAAACTGCGGTCAAAGGTCCAAAGGGCGTTGCAGCGAATTCTGAAATCACAGAAGAGCTGTTGTCGTCTTTGACACGTGGTCAATGGTGGCAATTGGCGCTTGCAGATGAGCAGGACGCACAGATTGTTGAGGCCCTTCATGAGCAGTATGAGGCACAAAAACGCGCGCTAGACGCACGTTTTGAGGATAAGGTCGAAAAAGTCCGTCGTGGTGACGATCTTCCTCCAGGTGTTATGAAAATGGTCAAGGTGTTTATCGCCGTAAAGCGTAAGCTTCAGCCAGGTGATAAAATGGCGGGTCGTCACGGAAACAAAGGTGTGATT
Organism: Paracoccaceae bacterium; assembly: GCA_018222665.1. Classification (GTDB taxonomy): domain Bacteria; phylum Pseudomonadota; class Alphaproteobacteria; order Rhodobacterales; family Rhodobacteraceae; genus HIMB11. Next base: position 5,043 of record JAAEZW010000036.1, on the reverse strand, counting down.
TCACGCGTTGTTCCGATGGAGGACATGCCATTCCTAGCGGACGGTACGCCCGTTGATTTCTGTTTGAACCCACTGGGCGTTCCATCACGGATGAACGTGGGTCAGATTTTGGAAACACACATGGGTTGGGCCGCACGCGGTCTGGGCCTAAAAGTGGATGACGCGATCCAAGAGTATCGTCGCAGTGGGGATCTAACACCCGTTCGCGAAGCGATGCGCATCGCCTATGGCGAAGATGTCTATGAAGAGGGCATCACCGGCATGGACGAGGATCAGTTGATCGAAGCGGCGGGCAATGTTGCACGCGGTGTTCCGATTGCGACACCTGTTTTTGACGGTGCACGCGAAGCGGACGTTAACGACGCATTGGTGCGCGCAGGATTTGATCAATCAGGTCAGTCAGTTCTATTTGACGGTCGCACAGGCGAACAATTCAGCCGCCCAGTGACTGTTGGTGTGAAGTATCTATTGAAACTGCACCACTTGGTAGACGACAAAATCCACGCCCGTTCAACAGGCCCATACTCACTTGTTACGCAGCAGCCATTGGGTGGTAAAGCCCAGTTCGGTGGTCAGCGCTTTGGTGAGATGGAAGTTTGGGCATTGGAGGCATATGGCGCAGCCTACACGTTGCAAGAGATGCTGACAGTGAAATCAGACGATGTTGCTGGACGGACCAAAGTCTATGAATCGATTGTTAAGGGTGAAGACAACTTTGAAGCGGGGATCCCAGAATCCTTTAACGTTCTTGTCAAAGAAGTCCGCGGCCTTGGCCTAAATATGGAGCTCCTGGATGCAGAGGACGAGGAATAAGGGCCACCCCTTATTCCCCACCCCTTCGTCCCTAATTTGAGGAAATCAAAATGAACCAGGAAATCACAACAAACCCATTTAACCCGCTAGCGTCTCCAAAGATGTTTGATGAAATCAAAGTTTCTTTGGCCTCACCCGAGCGGATTTTGTCATGGTCATACGGCGAAATCAAAAAGCCAGAGACCATCAACTATCGTACGTTCAAACCAGAGCGTGACGGCCTATTCTGTGCGCGTATCTTTGGCCCAACCAAAGATTACGAATGTCTGTGCGGAAAATATAAGCGCATGAAATATCGCGGCGTTGTCTGCGAGAAATGTGGTGTTGAAGTTACCCTTCAAAAAGTGCGTCGTGAACGCATGGGCCACATCGAATTGGCCTCACCCGTTGCACACATCTGGTTCCTAAAATCACTGCCATCTCGTATCGGTTTGATGCTGGATATGACATTGCGTGATTTGGAACGTGTTCTTTATTTCGAAAACTACGTGGTTATCGAGCCTGGCCTGACCGATCTGCAATACGGTCAGATGCTGAGTGAAGAAGAATACATGGACGCTCAGGACACATACGGCATGGACGCGTTTACCGCGAACATCGGTGCCGAAGCGATCCGTGAAATGTTGGCACAAATCGACCTTGAAGCTGAAGCAGAGCAGTTGCGCGCTGAGCTGAAAGAGGCGACTGGCGAACTTAAGCCAAAGAAAATCATCAAGCGTCTAAAGGTTGTCGAAAGTTTCCTTGAATCTGGCAACCGTCCAGAATGGATGATTTTGACAGTTGTACCTGTGATCCCACCAGAATTGCGCCCATTGGTGCCGCTGGATGGTGGTCGTTTTGCAACGTCTGATTTGAACGACCTTTATCGTCGTGTGATCAACCGTAACAACCGTCTAAAGCGTTTGATTGAACTGCGCGCGCCTGACATCATCGTGCGTAACGAAAAGCGGATGTTGCAGGAATCTGTTGATGCTTTGTTTGACAATGGCCGTCGTGGTCGTGTCATCACAGGATCTAACAAGCGTCCATTGAAATCGCTTTCAGATATGCTGAAGGGAAAGCAGGGTCGTTTCCGTCAGAACCTTTTGGGGAAACGCGTCGACTTCTCTGGTCGTTCTGTGATTGTGACAGGTCCCGAGTTGAAACTGCATCAATGTGGTTTGCCCAAGAAAATGGCGCTCGAACTGTTTAAACCCTTTATCTATAGCCGTCTTGAGGCCAAAGGTCTGTCGTCCACTGTGAAACAGGCCAAGAAATTGGTTGAAAAAGAGCGTCCAGAGGTTTGGGATATTCTGGATGAAGTGATCCGTGAACACCCCGTTCTTTTGAACCGTGCGCCAACACTGCACCGTTTGGGTATTCAGGCGTTTGAACCGGTGCTGATCGAAGGGAAAGCGATCCAACTACACCCGCTTGTTTGTTCTGCGTTTAACGCGGACTTTGACGGAGACCAAATGGCGGTTCACGTTCCATTGAGCCTTGAGGCACAATTGGAAGCGCGCGTTTTGATGATGTCAACGAACAACGTTCTGTCACCTGCAAACGGTGCGCCGATTATCGTTCCATCACAGGACATGATCTTGGGCCTATATTACACCACAATCATGCGTGAAGGCATGAAGGGTGAAGGCATGGTCTTTAGTTCAATCGAAGAAGTGCAGTACGCACTTGATTCAGGGGCGGTTCACCTGCATGCGAAAATCATGGCGCGTATTCCGCAAGTGGATGAACACGGCAATGATGTGGTTAAGCGTTACGAAACCACACCGGGACGTGTGCGCATTGGCGCATTGCTGCCGAAAAACGCAAAGGCACCGTTTGACCTTGTGAACAACCTATTGCGTAAAAAGGACGTTCAGCGCGTCATTGACACGGTTTACCGTTACTGCGGTCAAAAGGAATCTGTGATCTTCTGTGATCAGATCATGACCATGGGTTTCCGTGAAGCGTTCAAGGCAGGTATTTCATTTGGTAAGGATGACATGGTTATCCCTAACGATAAATGGGATATCGTTGAAGAAACACGTGACCAAGTAAAAGACTTTGAACAACAGTATATGGACGGTCTGATCACACAGGGCGAAAAGTACAACAAAGTTGTTGATGCTTGGTCAAAGTGTAACGACAAAGTCACCGACGCGATGATGAACACGATCTCGGCACCTGGTCAGGATGAGAATGGTGCAGAGAACGAACCAAACTCTGTTTACATGATGGCGCACTCTGGTGCGCGGGGTTCTGTCACCCAGATGAAGCAGTTGGGCGGTATGCGTGGTTTGATGGCGAAGCCAAATGGCGACATCATCGAAACGCCGATCATCTCAAACTTTAAAGAAGGTTTGACTGTTCTTGAGTACTTTAACTCAACCCACGGTGCGCGTAAGGGTCTGTCAGATACGGCGTTGAAAACGGCGAACTCTGGTTACCTAACACGTCGTTTGGTTGACGTGGCTCAGGACTGTATCGTTCGTGGAAATGACTGTGGTACTGAAAACTCGATCACAGCAGAACCTGCTGTGAATGATGGTGAAGTGATCGCAACGCTTGCGGAACGTGTCTTGGGCCGTGTCGCTGCCGAAGATATCATGCGTCCTGGAACGGACGAAGTCATCGTTGTTAAAGGCGAATTGATCGACGAATTGATGTCAGATGCGATTGATGAGGCGGGTGTTGCCTCTGCGCGTATCCGCAGCCCATTGACCTGTGACGCAGACGAAGGCGTGTGTGCCAAGTGTTATGGCCGTGACCTTGCGCGCGGTACGATTGTGAACGTGGGTGAAGCCGTTGGCATCATTGCGGCACAATCCATCGGTGAACCTGGTACACAGCTAACCATGCGTACATTCCACATCGGTGGTGTTGCGCAGGGTGGTCAGCAATCGTTTCAAGAGGCATCGCAACCAGGTAAGATCGAATTCGAAAACGAAGCGATCCTGGAAAATGCGAATGGCGAAATCCTGGTCATGAGCCGTAACATGAAGTTGCGCATCATGGATGAACACGGTGAAGAACGTGCATCACACAAGCTGAGCTATGGTTCAAAATTGTTCGTCAAAGCGGGCGATACAATCGAACGCGGTGCAAAACTGTTTGAATGGGATCCCTATACATTGCCGATCATCGCTGAAAAGGATGGTATGGCGAAACACGTGGACCTTGTGAACGGTATCGCGGTTCGTGAAGAAACCGATGATGCAACTGGTATGACACAGAAAATCGTTGTTGATTGGCGAGCAGCGCCACGCGGCAATGATTTGAAACCTGAAATCATCTTGGTAGGTGATGATGGTGAACCCGTTCGCAATGACGCGGGTGCGCCGATCACATATCCAATGTCTGTGGATGCGATTTTGTCTGTTGAGGACGGATCAAAAATCCGCGCCGGTGATGTATTGGCACGTATCCCACGTGAAGGTGCAAAAACCAAAGACATTACAGGTGGTCTGCCACGGGTTGCTGAATTGTTCGAGGCACGTCGTCCAAAAGATCACGCAATCATCGCGGAAATCGATGGTTACGTTCGCTTTGGCCGCGACTACAAGAATAAGCGCCGCATCTCGATCGAACCCTCAGATGAGACACGTGAACCAGTCGAATACATGGTGCCAAAAGGCAAGCACATCCCAGTTGGCGAAGGCGATTTCGTCCAAAAAGGCGACTACATCATGGATGGCAACCCTGCACCTCATGACATCCTTGCGATTATGGGTGTTGAGGCCTTGGCAAACTACATGATTGACGAAGTTCAGGACGTGTATCGCCTGCAAGGGGTGAAGATCAACGATAAGCACGTTGAAGTGATCGTGCGTCAGATGCTTCAGAAATATGAAATTTTTGACAGCGGTGATACGACACTTCTGAAAGGCGAACACGTTGATCGTGCAGAGTTTGAAGCAGCGAATGAAAAAGCGCTGTCAAAAGGCGGTCGTGCCGCGACAGGTGAACCAATTCTATTGGGTATCACTAAAGCGTCACTTCAAACACGTTCGTTCATCTCTGCAGCGTCGTTCCAGGAAACAACGCGCGTTCTAACCGAGGCATCTGTCCAAGGTAAGCGTGATAAGTTGATCGGTCTGAAAGAAAACGTTATTGTTGGACGCTTGATCCCAGCGGGCACAGGTGGCGCAACACAACGCGTTCGTCGCATAGCGACGGATCGTGACAATGTTGTGATTGAGGCACGTCAGGAAGAGGCGCAACAGGCGGTCGCAATCGCTGCACCAACTGATG
>JAAEZW010000035.1:10731-11831 GCA_018222665.1 Paracoccaceae bacterium | reverse complement strand
TGCAACAACGGGTGCTGTGTTCATCCGTCAATATCTCCTCTTAGGGTTAGATAATTCAGAAGCTCTAACAATGGTAAACCCATAACATTGAATATGTCGCCGTCAATTCGTGAAAACAAGCGCGCGCCTTCCCGTTCTATTTGATAACCGCCCACGCTATGCGCAATGTCCGACCAATTCCGCTCCACATATTGTTCGATGAATGCATCTGATAGCGTCCGCATGTATAATCGCACCTGTCCAACATGGCGCCAAATTGGCTGTAATTCATGATAGATTACTGCTGCACTTAGCAAACTGTGCCGTTTGCCTGACATTTTGGATAGCTGTGCTTTAGCGTCTTCTTTGCTGACTGGTTTAGACAGGATTTGTTTTTCAAGCTCTAAAACTTGGTCACATCCTAATACCAAGGAATTTGGGTGCTTATTCCCAATTCGTGCCGCTTTCATTTCGGCTAAACCATCTGCTATGTCCCGCGGGGATGCATTTTCTGCCTGTAAAGCCAATTTAAACGCTTCTTCATCTACCATTGGTTTTACAACATCAATGGATAGACCTGCGTTCAATAATAATTCTTTGCGAATTTCGGATCCTGAAGCAAGGATCAAAACGGGTTGGCTGTGCATAAGTGTGTGAGTACCTTCAGTATTATTGCGCTCAAAACTAGTCGAATAATTTTATTTCGCCAATCACTGTGTAAAACAACGATACTCATTAAATGATTTTATGCATTTTATACGCTGTGGATTTGAATAAAATTTCGGTTAATAATCTTTGGAAAACTTATTTTCGACACTCTGATATATTAATTAAATATCTGATTTTATACAATAATTATTTATACGAAGGTTGTTATATTGACTATGGTGATGTGGATAACTTGGTGGGTATCATTTGATCCACAGAAAATGGCACTCCTTACAACATCTTCTTCTTTATATATATACTTTATTATTATTATCTGGGATGAATGACACTTATGACTGATCTTCTCTCAATATCGTATCCTTGGGTAAAATCCTTACACATTATGGCTGTCATGTCATGGATGGCAGGGCTTTTTTATTTACCTAGAATATTTGTATATCATGTTGAACGCG
>JAAEZW010000035.1:0-10202 GCA_018222665.1 Paracoccaceae bacterium | reverse complement strand
ATGCGTAAAGGCGAAATGATGTTCCAAATTCTTCGCGAGCGCGCGGATGAGGGCTGGGAAATCTCTGGTGATGGCGTTCTTGAGGTGCTGCAAGATGGCTTTGGTTTCCTTCGCTCACCCGAGGCGAACTATCTTGCTGGGCCTGATGACATTTACGTGTCACCTGACATGATCCGTAAATATTCGTTGCGCACGGGTGATACGATTGAGGGGTTTATCAAAGCACCTGATGAGAACGAGCGTTATTTCGCGCTTATCAAAGCGGAAAAGATTAATTTTGAAGACCCAGAAAAAGCACGTCATAAAATCGCATTCGATAATCTGACACCTCTTTACCCTGATCAGCGTTTGAAAATGGAGATTGAGGATCCAACAGTTAAGGACCGTTCAGCGCGTGTTATCGACTTAGTCGCTCCAATCGGTAAAGGACAGCGTTCGCTGATCGTTGCACCGCCTAGAACAGGTAAAACGGTCCTGTTGCAAAACATTGCGCATAGCATCGAACAGAACCACCCCGAGTGTTATTTGATTGTGCTTTTGATTGATGAACGCCCCGAGGAAGTTACAGACATGCAGCGTTCCGTAAAAGGCGAAGTCATTTCATCCACCTTTGACGAACCAGCATCCCGTCACGTCGCGGTGTCCGAGATGGTGATTGAAAAGGCTAAACGCCTGGTTGAACATAAAAGAGACGTTGTGATTTTGTTGGATTCGATCACACGTCTGGGCCGCGCATTTAACACTGTGATCCCATCATCAGGTAAGGTTTTGACAGGCGGTGTTGATGCGAACGCGCTGCAGCGACCAAAGCGTTTCTTTGGTGCGGCACGTAATATCGAAGAGGGCGGTTCACTTACGATTATTGCAACCGCGTTGATTGATACGGGCAGCCGCATGGATGAAGTTATTTTCGAAGAGTTTAAGGGTACTGGTAACTCTGAAATTGTTCTGGACCGCAAGATAGCGGATAAACGGGTATTCCCAGCGATTGACATTCTTAAGTCTGGCACGCGGAAAGAGGATCTTCTTGTTGATAAGATTGATTTGCAAAAAACATTCGTCTTGCGCCGTATTCTAAATCCAATGGGAACGACGGATGCGATAGAATTCCTAATGTCCAAGTTGAAGCAGACAAAAACAAATGGCGAATTCTTCGACTCGATGAATACCTAGGTGTATTGGAATAGGCGATGGATACCATTTTTGCGTTAGCAACAGCACAAGGTAAGGCTGGGGTGTCCATCGTTCGGATTTCTGGACCCGATGCAGAAAATGCGCTGAATGCCTTATCATCACTGGCTGTTCCTGTCGGTCGGCCCAGTGTGCGTTCGTTGGTTGGTAAGGATGGCACACATATAGATGAGGCGATGGTGATACGGTTTGCAAAACCGTACAGCTTTACCGGTGAAGATGTCGTTGAGTTGCATGTTCACGGAAGTATCGCTGTGGTTCAGGCAGTTCTGCGAGAACTGAGCACGATCCAAAATCTACGTCATGCAGAAGCAGGCGAATTTACACGCAGAGCGCTAGAAAACAACCGTATGGATATTTCTAAGGTTGAAGGACTTGCCGATTTAATCGATTCGGAAACTGAAGCGCAAAGGATGCAGGCCCTACGCGTCTTATCAGGAGAGCTTGGTAACCTTACAAATTATTGGAGAGATAAACTTGTTCGTGCCGCATCCTTGATCGAGGCGACAATTGATTTTGCAGATGAAGAAGTCCCTGAAAATGTTTCAGATGAAGTCATTGATATTATTGCCGAAATTAGGGATTCTATTACTAAAGAGATCGATGGCAGCGTCATTGCGGAACGCGTAAGGAGTGGTTTCGAAGTTGCAATTGTCGGCGCACCGAATTTGGGAAAATCGACCTTGCTTAACGCATTAGCGGGAAGAGAGGCCGCAATAATATCGGAAATCGCTGGTACGACGCGAGATGTCATTGAAGTTAGAATGGACTTAGGCGGCGTGCCGGTGACGCTCCTTGATACTGCAGGTATTCGAGAAACCAACGACGTTATCGAGGGAATAGGTGTCTCGCGTGCGCTGGATCGGGCGTCTGTAGCGGATGCAATTATATATCTATACGATGATAATTCGCAATTAGCAGCATTTGAAGATGACGACTCTGTAATCCGATTGCACGCAAAAGATGATGCTGGCGATTACCCAGATGGTATATCAGGCCACACTGGAAACGGGATTGAGAGCTTAGTTCAGCAGTTGACCCAGCGTTTTGGTGATATGACGCGCGATGTAGGAATTGCGACCCGTGAACGCCATCGCATAGCGATGCAAGAAGCATTGGTGCATCTGTTAAATGCAGAATCAATTGTTCAGCAGGGACCGGAGATGTATGATATTGGGGCAGAAGAGCTTCGGATAACATGTAGAATTTTGGATACGCTTATCGGACGGGTAGACGTTGAATCCCTCTTGGATGAGATTTTTTCAAGCTTTTGTATTGGAAAGTAGGAGTGTTTCACGTGAAACATTTTGATGTGATTGTGGTTGGAGGCGGTCACGCTGGCTGCGAAGCAGCAGCAGCGGCCGCACGGTTTGGCGCGAATACCGCGCTGGTATCGCTTAAGTCAACTGATATGGGTGTGATGTCCTGTAACCCAGCAATTGGTGGATTAGGTAAGGGTCACTTGGTTCGCGAAATTGACGCCCTTGATGGGATCATGGGAACGGCTGCTGACTTTTCTGGAATTCAATTTCGTCTTTTGAATAGACGAAAGGGGCCGGCGGTTCAGGGTCCACGTGTACAGGCAGATCGCAAGCGGTACATGCAATCAATTCAAAGCATCCTTTCAAATTATCGAAATCTTACGTTTGTTAGTGGGGAGGTCGTTGATCTAATTGTAAGTGGTGACCGAGTTGGCGGCGTTGTATTGGGTTCTGGTGAAAAAATCACTTGTGATGCAGTTATTTTAACGACAGGGACATTTTTGCGCGGGAAGGTGTTTATCGGAGATGTGTCGTATGCGGCTGGGCGTATGGGAGATGACCCATCTGTCAAACTTGCCGAGCGTATCGATGATTTTGGCCTTCAGCTTGGTAGATTGAAAACAGGTACACCTCCACGACTTAACAAGAAAACGATCAATTGGGATATCCTGGACGAACAGCCAGGTGATGAAGATCCTGTGATGTTCAGTTTTCTGAACGATAAACCAGTTGCGCGTCAGGTTGCATGTGCAATTACTCATACGAATGAACATACGCATGATGTCATTCGGAACAATTTGGACAAATCTGCAATGTATGGTGGCCACATCGATGGCGTTGGTCCGCGATATTGTCCATCGATTGAGGACAAAATTGTAAGATTTGCGGATAAAACGTCTCACCAAATTTTTCTAGAGCCAGAAGGCTTGGATGACGACACCATTTACCCGAATGGAATTTCAACGTCCTTGCCAGTAGATATTCAGGATGAATATGTGCGCTCAATTCGCGGCTTAGAAGATGTAAAAATCCTACAGCCAGGTTATGCAATAGAGTATGATTATGTCGATCCCAGATCATTGACAGCGACCTTAGAATTAAAGGATGTTCGTGGGTTGTATTTGGCTGGACAAATAAACGGTACCACTGGCTACGAAGAGGCCGCAGCACAGGGTATGGTTGCCGGACTGAATGCGGCGGCGGCCGCAAAGGGATTGGAACCTGTCGAATTCTCGCGCTCAACCAGTTATATTGGTGTTATGGTTGACGATCTTATCACGCGGGGTGTTACAGAGCCTTACCGAATGTTTACATCACGGGCCGAGTTCCGTTTGTCGCTACGGGCAGATAACGCCGATCAAAGATTGACGCCATTGGCGATTGAAAGAGGATTTTGTTCCAAACTGCGTGCCAGCGCGTACCACGAAAAATCAAATCAGTTGAGTACATATCGGGAAATACTTGAAACCTCATCATATACCCCAAAACAAATCCAAACCGCTGGTATAGACATTAATCAAGACGGCACGCGTCGTAACCTTCTCCAGGTTCTTGCATTCCCAAATGTCACGTTTAATGATCTGAAGACTTTAAATGATGATCTTCATGGTGTTGAAGATAAAATCGCAGATCAGATTTCCAAGGACGCGCTTTACGCGAACTATATTGATCGTCAAAAACTTGATATTGCGGCGATTCAAAGGGATGAAGGTATGAAAATCCCGCATGATTTCGATTATGAGGCGATTGATGGCCTTTCATCCGAACTGCGTATGAAGCTTTCGCGCACACGGCCAGCGAACCTTGGTCAAGCCGCCAAGGTTGATGGAATTACACCAGCAGCGCTGCTGCTTTTGCTTTCAAGGTTGAAAAAGGGCCAACGCCAGCGGAAGTCAGCATGAGCGATGAGCTATTCGGACAAAATGTTTCACGTGAAACATATGATAAGTTGCGGGCTTACGAGGCGCTTATTCAGAAATGGAATTCCTCAATCAATCTAGTTGCCAAAAGCACACTATCGGATGTCTGGAACAGGCACATTATCGACTCCGCGCAAGTTTACTTTGCTGCTCCGGACGAACCATCATCAACTTGGACCGATATTGGCTCTGGTGGTGGATTGCCTGGTGTTGTTGTTGCCACCTTGGCCCAAGAAGATGGGCAGCAAACCAATGTAACGATGGTTGAGTCAGACAAAAGAAAGTCGGTTTTCCTGAGAACCGCGATAAGAGAGCTTAGCTTATCGAACGCAAAAGTCGTAAATGAACGTATAGAAAGTGCGCAGATCCCAATATCAGATTTCGTTTCGGCAAGGGCGCTGGCGCCGTTAACAGATCTTTTCAAGCTCTCACAGGGGTTTTCAGATCAGAACACAACGTTTCTGTTTCAGAAGGGAAAAAACTGGGTATCTGAAGTTGAAATAGCTCAGAATCATTGGTCTTTTGATTACGATGCGATTAAAAGTGAAACTGATAGCAATGCGGTGATACTAAAAATCAGGGGACTTTCGCGTGTCTGATACATTGGCGGCAAATCGGCCAAAAATTATCTCGGTAACCAATCAAAAGGGTGGCGTTGGAAAAACAACCACTACAATAAACCTTGGGGCAGCGCTTGCAGAGCTTGGGAAACGAGTTTTGATTATTGACCTTGATCCACAAGGTAACGCTTCCACTGGATTGGGCATCGAAGTAGAGGATCGGACCTTAACGACTTATGATCTGTTGTTGGATGATGTGTTATTAAACGATGTGATATATCCAACTGATCAGGCAGGTTTGTTTATTGTTCCGTCGACTGTGCACCTGAGTTCGGCCGATATGGAGCTTGTTTCGAACGAAAAACGCAGCTTTTTATTGCATGACGCCCTGCGTCAGCCGGCAATGACAGAGTTTCAGTTTGATTACATCCTAATCGATTGTCCACCTTCTTTGAATTTGATGACCGTGAACGCGATGGTGGCATCCGATTCCGTCCTAATTCCGCTGCAAAGTGAATTTTTTGCGCTCGAAGGCCTGTCACAACTGATGCTGACGATCCGAGAGGTTAGAAGCAGTGCGAATACATCACTACGGATCGAAGGGATCGTCTTAACGATGTACGATGCACGCAACAACCTGTCACTACAGGTTGAGCAGGACGCACGCGATAATCTGGGTGAATTGGTATTCCAAACGATTATTCCACGTAACGTGCGGGTGAGCGAGGCGCCATCGTTTGCCGTGCCTGTAATTTCATATGATAGCGCATCAAAAGGGGCGAGTGCATATCGTGCCCTTGCCAAAGAGCTGTTAGGTATTTCAAAGCCAGCGCCAGCAGCGGCATAAGGAGACGACATGGGTGATAAGAAAAGCAGAGGATTGGGCCGCGGTTTGTCGGCGTTAATGGCGGACGTTGCACCAAAGGCAGAAGAGCCAGTATCAAGCGCAGAGGTATCAAGGTCAGATAGATCTGTACCAATTGAACTGGTCTTTCCAAACCCTGATCAGCCGCGTCGTACGTTTGATGAAGAAAAATTGGATGAGCTGACGGAATCCATTAAATCCAAAGGGATTTTCCAACCGCTGATCGTGCGTCAGCGTCCTGGAAATCAACAGCAATTTGAAATAGTTGCGGGTGAGCGTCGCTGGCGTGCTGCACAACGGGCAAAATTGCATCAAGTGCCTGTTATTGTGAGAGAATTTACTGATACAGAAGTTCTTGAAATTGCAATTATAGAAAACATCCAGCGTGCAGATTTGAACCCTGTGGAGGAGGCAGTGGGTTACCGTCAATTGATGGATCGTTTCGGCCATACCCAAGAAAAACTGGCAGAATCTCTAGGCAAAAGTCGAAGCCATATCGCCAACTTATTGCGTTTGCTGAATTTGCCAGATGATGTTCAAAGTTATTTGGTGTCTGGTCAATTGTCTGCGGGGCATGCGCGGGCGCTGATCACATCGGATCATCCATCGGAGTTGGCGAAGAAAATTATTGCTGGCAGCCTTTCTGTTCGCGAAACGGAACGATTGGTGAAACGAGCGGCCCAAGGGAATGATGATCGCACAGGCGAGAAATCGGGCAAACCGAAACCCGTGATCGACAAGGATACTGACACAAAGGCGCTAGAGGGGGATCTGTCCGCGGCCCTTGGAATGCGTGTATCTGTTGATCATAAAATGGGAACTGAAGCTGGTTCGATAACGATATCGTATAAAACGCTGGACCAATTGGATGATCTGTGTGCGCTTCTGAGTGCTACGAATTTGGACGGGTCCAAATAAACAGTAATACACATGTTAGTGTCACAATTTGAATGATGATAACGTGTTGTGGAACGCCTATGGCAACAGAGATACCGATGACCGCGATGATTGAAATCGTCGCTGCGCGTTTTGCATTACGACTAATTGCACCGCTTCTGTTCCAGTCATGGATCATGGAGCCAAATGTTTTGTGTGATATCAACCAGTTGTGTAAGCGTTTCGATGATTTCGCAAAACAAAAAGAGGCAAGTAAAACCAGCGGAACCGTAGGCACAAGTGGCAGCACAATACCAGCAACACCAACAGCAAGCGCGATTAACCCAGCAGATATCCAAAAAAACCGCATCATTCGCATGCATCCAATATGTGATAGATGACTTGGTTTAGTAATTTTGTGCCGGTCTGAGTCGCAAACAGCATACCGTCGCTTTCGTCAATCATGCCCATTTCAAATAGATCACCTAACTTGGCACGATTAAACGATGCAGTGCTTAGCTCCGTTAAACGACGAACGCAAATACCCGACTTCATTCGCATCCCCATCAGTACGAACTCAGACAATTGATCATCATCGGATAAATGCGTCCAAGAATCTACGTTTTTTCCTTCATAGACACTGTTTTTCCAAGTTTCTGGCGATAGGTGTGCTTCTGTGCCGTATCGTCCCTTTTGGGTTGTTATTCGGCCGTGGGCACCGGGACCAATGCCGATATAGTCGCCATATTTCCAATAGACTTGATTGTGGATGCTTTCCTGACCTGGCGCAGCATGATTTGAAACCTCATATCGTGGCATACCCGCAGCAGCGCATTCTTCCTGTGTAATGTCATACATATGCTCGGCATTTTCATCCTTGGGCAATCCTTTCAGCAGGCCACGATTGTACCGATCGCCAAATGCTGTTCCTTGTTCAATGGTCAGCTGATAGGCAGATATATGATCAACCGCCATGGACAGCGCCTCTTTCAACTCAATTCGCCAGCTTTTAGGTTCCTGATGTTGACGCGCATAGATCAGGTCAAAGCTGACGCGATCAAAATTATCTCTTGCAATATCAAAGGCTTGCTTGGCTTCTGCGACCGTGTGCATGCGGCCAAGCGCGACCAGGTCGTCATCTCTAAGTGATTGAATTCCCATGGAAATACGATTTACGCCTGCTGCCGCATAGCCAGCAAAACGCCCTGCATCAACGGATGTAGGGTTTGCCTCAAGTGTGCATTCAAAATTATTGGCCTTGGGCCAATGATAATGAATGCGTTCCAATATTTCATGCACCGTTTCAGGGGGCATTAGGCTGGGTGTGCCACCGCCAAAAAAGACAGAATTCAAAACCCGTCCGTTGGTTAACTCAGCATAGCGGTCAATTTCGCGTAAAAATGCATTTTTCCACGATGATTGGTCGATGGATTTGGCAACGTGGCTATTGAAATCACAATAGGGGCATTTGGCGGCGCAAAAGGGCCAGTGGATATAGATTCCAAAACCGCCGTTGCGCCAATCAGCCACCAAAACACCCCGCGACAAATTTCTTGAAACTGTCAGCACGGTGGCTTATCCGGTTTTTTTCTTCAAAAGGCATTTCGGAAAATGTGGCATCATAGCCGTCCGGTTGGAAAATTGGATCGTACCCATGGCCAATCTGACCGCGCATGGGCCACACCAACCGACCACTCACAATCCCCTCAAAAACCTCTTCATGTCCATCTGGCCACGCCAAAACCAGAGTGCTGCGAAATTGCGCTGTTCTGGGGTAGGGCGCCAAACGTTCATCTAACATTGCATTGGTTTTTTCCATTGCCATAACGAAATCACGCCCGTTTTCGGTTTCCGCCCAGTCTGCGGTATACACACCCGGCGCGCCATCCAGCGCATCGATTGTGATCCCACTATCGTCTGCCAACGCAGGCAGGCCCGTCGCCTTTGCTGCGGCATGCGCCTTGATCCGTGCATTTCCAACAAATGTGGTTTCGGTTTCTTCTGGTTCTGGCAGGTTTAGTTCAGCGGCACCCTTTACCGAAATACCATAGGGGGCAAGAAGGCTTACAATTTCTTCTAGCTTGCCCGCGTTATGGGTTGCAACCAACAAGGTTGTGTCAGTGAATTTACGGGTCATGATACCGCTGCAAGTTGATGTTCAACCAACTCACTCACACCTTTGTCGGCCAAGTCTAATAGTTGGTTCATTTGGTCACGCGAATATGTCGCGCCCTCTGCGCTCATCTGCGTTTCAATCATCTGACCGTTCGCCAACATGATAAAGTTTCCGTCAACGCCTGCATCGCTATCTTCTGGATAATCCAGGTCAAGAACAGGTTGGCCTGCGTAAATTCCACAGCTGACCGCAGCAACAGGTGAAATAAGTGGATCACTGGACAGCGTGCCTGCCTTCATCAATTTGTTTACCGCCAGTTTTAGCGTAACCCAACCGCCCGTAATTGACGCGCATCGTGTTCCACCATCGGCTTGAATAACATCACAATCGACGGTGATTTGCATTTCACCCATCGCCACACGATCAACACCCGCACGCAACGATCGACCAATCAGGCGTTGAATTTCCACAGTGCGTCCGCCTTGTTTACCTGATGTAGCCTCGCGGCGCATGCGCGATGATGTTGAACGGGGCAGCATACCGTATTCCGCGGTAACCCAGCCTAAACCCGATCCTTTGATAAAAGGCGGCACGCGATCCTCAACCGTGGCGGTGCATAGGACATGTGTATCACCAACCTTGATCAAACACGAACCTTCGGCGTGTTTTGTTACGTTGGTTTCAATTTGAATTGAACGCATTTCATCAAGTTTCCGACCAGAAGGGCGCATGGGAATATCCTTTCATTTGTTGTGGACTGGATACCTGTCCCTATATAGATTACGCAAGCCCGATTGACGAATTAGATCCACAGGTTTTAATTGTGCGCCACAAAGGACAGCACCATGACTGACTCGAACGCCATTCTAACCGAAATGAACGACAGATCACGTGAAGTTTTCCGTCGCGTAGTCGAGGGGTATTTAGATAATGGCGAACCCGTTGGATCCCGATCACTGACCCGAGATTTCAGCGAAAAAATCAGTGCCGCGACCATCAGAAACGTCATGCAAGATTTAGAGTATATGGGGTTGTTGGGATCGCCGCACATAAGCGCGGGTCGCATACCAACGCAACTTGGTTTGCGGATGTTTGTGGATGGACTGTTAGAGGTTAGCGAACTCACCGATAATGACCGCACAAAGATTGATCAATCCACTGATCGTGATTCGCGCAATGTTGGGGATATGTTGGACCGCGTTAGTACGGCCTTGTCTGGCGTAACCCAAGGCGCATCAATCGTATTGGCCCCAAAACAAGAAGCTCCGATAAAGCATATTGAATTTGTTTCCCTGTCGCCTGATCGAGCGTTGGTGGTTTTGGTATTTGCCAATGGTCATGTCGAAAATCGGATATTTACACCGCCAATTGGCCAAACACCCAGTTCACTGCGTGAGGCGGCCAATTTTTTGA
>JAAEZW010000440.1 GCA_018222665.1 Paracoccaceae bacterium | reverse complement strand
AACAAATCTTCAAACGGGCTGCCTTCTGGCACAATCCCTTGGGGACCAATGGGCGTTGCCATTTTCGTCGTTGTGGTAATGTTCACAACCGCGCCACCAACCTGTTCAACGAGATCGGCAAAGGTCGCAGGGGCACCCCGTGCGGCAGCCGCAAGGGTTTGCATCCACAGCAGTGCAACAAAGGCAAGAAACGTGAACGACAGGCTCGCGCGTGAAAACGCAGGGCGCGTTTGCGCAATCGCCTTGGAGGTAATCTGCATATTCTGAACTCCTCAATTGATACTTACGCCAGCGATGGCTTGGGAATAAGATGTGCCTTGGTTCGGCAACTTTCCAGATACTGAAACACTAGTTCATCAGAATGTGAAGTCACGTGTAGGCGAAACTTAGCGCATTGCCCAGAGGATCAGTGCCCCAATCAGCGCAATGATCGCACCAACCATGCGCCGATGCTCGCTCGAATATTGCGACAGCACTTTTAACATTTCAAAAATAAGATTAGGGGCCAGCACATAGGCCAGCCCCTCAATCACCATCACAAGCCCAAGGGCCCACAACAATTCTGTCATCATTTGTTCGGTTGATCCGACTTCAGATAGTTAAAGAATTCGCTATCAGGCGCCATGACCATGGTTGAATTATTACCCTGCAAGGCAGTGCGATAGGCATTCAACGACCGATAGAAATCAAAGAATTCTGGATCGGCGCCGTAGGCTTCGGCAAAGATTGCGTTACGTGTCGCGTCCGCTTCACCACGGATAATTTCCGCTTCACGGTTAGCTTCGGACACGATTTCAACCTGCGTTCTGTCAGCCTGTGCACGAACACGTTGCGCCGCCTCATTACCGCGGGCGATTTCGTCTGCGGCCTCGCGTTCACGCTCTGCCCGCATCCGTGCGAAGGTGGCATCCAAGTTTTGACGCGGCAGATCTGTACGCTTCAAACGCACATCAACAACGTCCAAACCGATTTCCAACGCTTTGGCCCGTGCACCTGCAAGGATTTGTTGCATCAACAATGCACGATCAGAGCTTAAGATTTCGTTGGATGAAACCGTACCTAGAATTTCACGCAACTCGTTCCGCATAATACCATCCAGACGACTTTCAGCAGTTAGAACACCGCCTGTACCAACCGCTTCACGGAAACGGTTTACATCGGCAATCCGATACCGTGCAAATGCATCGACAACCAAACGACGATCATCTGATGGCGTCACCTCAATCGGGTCGACATCACGGCTTAGGATACGGTCATCGTAATAGACGACTTCTTGGATCAGGGGTAATTTAAACGCCAATCCCGGATCCTCTTTCACCGCGACCACACGACCAAATTGAAGGACCAATGCCTTATTACGCTCATCCACGATAAAGATCGAGGACATGATCACCACGACAATCGCGATTAGGGCGACAGAAATAAAATACAGGCCTCGCATTATTTTGCCTCCTTACGCAATTCGTTTAGGGGTAGGTAGGGAACCACGCCGCTGCCACCAGTTTCATCGATGATCACCTTGTCCACACGACCCAAAACCTCTTCCATGGTTTCTAGGTACATCCGTTTACGTGTCACCTCGGGTGCCTTGCGGTATTCGTTCAAAATCGCACCAAAACGGCTGGCTTCACCTGTAGCGCCGTTTACAACCTGCGCACGATAGGCTTCTGCTGTTTCCAATGCTTGGGCCGCTTCACCACGGGCTTGGGCCAAAACGCGGTTCGCATAGGCATCCGCCTGTTTTTCCAAACGGTCGCGTTCTTGTTCTG
>JAAEZW010000439.1 GCA_018222665.1 Paracoccaceae bacterium | reverse complement strand
CTTTTTAAGGTTACATTTGGAACAGGCCGCAACCACGTTTTCCCAACTGGTCACGCCCCCAGATTTGCGTGGAACCACGTGATCAAATGTCAAATCCCCTGTGGAGCCGCAATATTGGCATTGAAAACCGTCCCGCAAAAATAAATTAAAGCGCGTGAAGGCCACGCGCTTTTGCGGTTTCACATAATCGCGCAGCACAACGACAGACGGAATTCGGATTTCGGTCGTCGGGCTGCGCACGATGGTGTCATATTCCGCCACGATATCCACCCGATCCATATAGGCCGCCTTGACCGCATCCTGCCAGGACCAAAGGGACAGTGGATAATAGGAAAGTGGCCTATAATCCGCATTTAACACCAGAGCGGGATGATGATTTGATCCAACTGGTTGCCTTACAAAGTCTGTCCTAAATTCGCCGTCCATTGGGGGGTCCCCTGTTTGTTCACTAATCACTTCTTAGATATCTTTGAAACCACTATATATCGTGATCCAATTCGATCAAGCCCCTTGATCTAGCAATATCTTGGTGGGAATAGGAACAGCCCCATGTAACAGGCCTATGACGATTAGAACCCTAATTGATCGCGGATAAAGGCCAGTGCAACACTTAGCCCATCAGGCGCAATGCCGTGGGCCGTACCCTTCATCACATGGGCGTAGACATCACTAAAGCCTGCGTTTTGAAATGCCTCTGCCGCTTGCGGCAGGGATTGAACAGGCACGACATCATCCTGATCCCCATGAACCAGCAGGATGGGCATGCGCGATTGCACCTCATCCGCCAGTAGTTCTGGCTCCAACAAACGCCCCGAAAACGCAACAATCCCTGCAACGGGATCTTCGCGACGAGGGGCAACATGAAGCGACATCATGGTGCCTTGGGAAAATCCGAACAGGCACACCTGTTCTGGCAACAAATCCTCATCCACCATCAGCGCATCAAGAAAGGCGTTTAGGTCTTCTACCGCCTGCTGCATACCACGACTGCTTTCCTCTTCGCTTGATCCATCAATCCAAGGGATTGGAAACCATTGATAGCCAAACGGGCTGCCCACACAGTTTTCGGGGGCATCGGGGGCGACAAATAATGTATCAGGCAAATGGTCCGCCAATGGATCAGCCAATCCCAACAGATCCGCACCATTGGCGCCATAGCCGTGCAAAAACACAACGGCAGAGCGTGTGTCACCAGATTGGGGTTCTTTGCGTCCTGCGGTTAAAACTCGTGTCATCGCACTCCCTCGCGTTCATTGATGTGCTTGTAATAGGCCCATAACAGACGCGCTGCAACCGATCTCCATGGACGCCACTGATCGGCCATATCGCGCATCACTTTGGGTGTTGGGCGTTTGTCCAGATCGAACAGATGCCGCGCTGCCTCTTGTAATGCCAAATCCGCATGGGCGAACACATCGGCGCGATGCAAACTGAACATTGCGTAAATTTCCGCCGTCCACACACCAATGCCTGACACAGCAGTCAATTCAGCGATCACATCATCCAATGGTTTTTCGGGCAAAGCGTCAAAATCAATCCCCGCATCCGCAAGCGCGCGCGAATATCCAATTTTTTGCCGACTTAGGCCCAAGGCGCGCAATTCCTCATCACTGCAATTCTGAATGGCTGCGGGCGTTATCACTCCTGCGTTTTCCACCCGTGCCCAAATTGCGGCGGCCGCTGAAACACTCAACTGTTGGGACACGATGGCAGAGAGCAGCTGATGAAATCCCCCCTCGCGCAAACGCAGGGGCAAAGGGCCTGTTGAGGATAGTGCATCTGC
>JAAEZW010000438.1 GCA_018222665.1 Paracoccaceae bacterium | reverse complement strand
CGTCAAAAGGGACTGTTGATATCTTTATCGAACCATCGCTACCCTTACCCGAATTGGTTGTGATGGGCGCATCCCCCGTTGCAAGAGCGCTGTGTTCATTGGCCGCGCAATTTCAATTTGCCATTCGTGCGGTTAAGGGTGACATGGAGCTAGCGCCTACATCCCGTCAACGCTACGTGGTGATTGCAACACAAGGGCAAGGGGATATGGCGGCCTTGAACGCCGCACTTGCCAATGGTCCATCTTTGATCAGTTTTGTGGGAAGTTCGCGCAAATTTGCAGCCCTTAGTCAAAAACTAATGGACGCGGGCGCAGATCCTGCAGCGGTGCGATCCGTCAAAGCACCCGCAGGTTTAAACATCAACGCCGTGACCCCTGATGAAATCGCCCTGTCCATCTTGGCCGAACTGGTGAAACAGCGCCGCGCCGCGCGGGCGGAGGTGTAATTTGATGCAATATATCATGACATGGCTGTTTAAACCTTTGATCAGGTTTCAAAAAAAATACGAGTTGACGCCCGAACAGGCCGATCAACTGGCAAAGATTAAATTTCCCTGTTGTTAAGAAAGGAACTGGCCGATGGAATTGGCTGATGAAATCATCATTAATGCGCCCAAAGATCAGGTTTATGCCGCGCTCAATGATCCTGAGGTGTTAAAACAATGTATCCCCGGGTGTGAAGAGTTGATCCAGCATTCTGACACCGAGTTGGAAGCAAAAGTGGTGTTGAAAGTTGGGCCCGTTAAGGCGCGATTTGGGGGGGAAGTGACCCTTGATAAATCTGGCGCACCTGATGCGTTTTCCCTGTCTGGGCAAGGTAATGGGGGTGCCGCGGGTCATGCAAAAGGCGGGGCTGATGTCACACTGACCGCAGAGGGCGATACAACGGTTTTGAAATATGTGGCCAAGGCACAAATTGGCGGAAAGATTGCCCAACTGGGCAGTCGATTGATCCAAAGCACCGCCAAAAAGCTGGCGGGAAAGTTTTTTACATCCTTCGCCAAGGTAATGGAAGACGCCTAATAGGCAGGAAGCTTTGCTTCAATGCGCGGGTGTGATTGCACCCGCGTTTTTTATTGCGCGGCGTAGTGTTTCAATTTTTGCTGTAGCAAGTCCAAAAATTCCGATCCAATCTGTGACAGCAGAATTCAAAAATCTGTCCAACGCCATTCAACGACACGAACAAAACGAATTATGGCGGCGCAGCACGATACATAGGTAATCTCGCCTAATACTGACCGATCTTTTTCGCACCCTTATAGAAAATCTGTTTCAATGCTTCGTTCGCGTTATCGCGAAAATCAACGTCATGCGGTTGCATCAATCCTGTGGGGCGGGGGGTGTGTTCATGGTATTTATGCGTGTCAGTGCCGCGCGCCTGTTGGACATAAATTTTTCCATGAACAGAATCCACATCAGCCCCGATATAGGATTGGATCGCAAAACCAATGCGGCGATGTTTTGATGTATTATGTCCTGACCCATGAACCACCCAAGGGTGATGCAGTGACAATTGACCGGGGCGCAGTTCGATGGGAACGGTGATGTCCTCGGGCACGTCCATAACGGTTTGCCCGCGCGTCAGAAGGTTATCTTTGCCATAGGTGTCGACATGGTCGCGTTGGCCTGCGTGGTGGCTGCCTTCCCACATGTACATACATCCGTTTTCATTATAAAATGAAATTTGTTCTGGGCTTAGCGCGGGCATCTCGACCTCATTCCAATTTTTGCCGAGTGTTCCAGACAATGCCTATTCTGGCAAGCGATTTACGCATCATTTCTATGC
>JAAEZW010000034.1 GCA_018222665.1 Paracoccaceae bacterium | reverse complement strand
GGCTCTTCAAAGAAGTGGCCAGCGCCATCCATTTCCGTATGTGTGATTGTGATGCCGCGTTGTTCCTGTAGTTTTTCAACCAAGGAAACGGTATCCGCGGGGGGCGCAATACGATCTGCGCTGCCATTAATGATCAATCCAGAGGACGGACAGGGCGCAAGGAATGAAAAATCATACATATTCGCGGGCGGTGCCACAGAAATAAACCCTGTGATTTCGGGGCGACGCATCAACAATTGCATGCCAATCCATGCCCCAAAGCTAAAGCCCGCAACCCAACAATGTTTTGAGTTGTTGTTCATTGACTGTAAATAATCAAGGGCTGAAGCCGCATCCGACAATTCGCCAATGCCCTGATCATATTCACCTTGTGATCGCCCAACACCACGGAAATTAAACCGCAATACCGTGAAGCCCATGTTGTAAAATGCATAGTGCAGATTATACACCACCTTATTGTTCATGGTGCCGCCGAATTGAGGGTGTGGGTGCAATACAATCGCAATCGGGGCATCACGATCTTTTTGTGGATGATAACGGCCTTCTAGTCGTCCATCAGGACCTGGAAAAATCACCTCGGGCATTGCGCAAATATTCTCCTCAAAGGTGGTTGGTAATTCTTGACAAATTAGCTCAACCTTCTTAGAATTATTCTAAATACAGTCGGGCTGCACTTAGTTTCGTTTTGGAATAAGACCTGATAGGCCCAAGGTCAATCAAATTGCGGATAAACTGGGATGAAACTCAGCACAAAAGGTCGGTATGCAATGGTGGCGCTGTGCGATATCGCGCTGCAGCCACGGGACGAATTGGTGACTCTATCAGATATTTCCCGCCGTCAGGATATTTCACTGGCCTATCTTGAGCAGCTTTTCGTGAAATTGCGCCGCAGTGGTTTGGTGGAATCTGTGCGCGGGCCTGGGGGTGGATATAAACTATCTAAATCCACCCATGAAGTTCGCGTGGTTGATATCTTGTCCGCCGTCGATGAAACGATTGACGCGCTTCACAAAGGGGCAGGTGCGCAAGGCGGTCAATCAGGCAGCAAAGCGCAATCCCTCAGCAATCGTATGTGGGAGGGGTTAAGCGCACATGTCTATGTCTTTCTGCATCAAACACGTTTGTCCGATGTGATCGAAAATGAAATTGCGCCCTGTCCAGCGGTGCCATCCCTATTCGCTGTTGTGGATGATGACGATGACACAGATGTGGGCGGTGCAGGGTAATGGCGCGGATCTATCTGGATTATAACGCCACGGCTCCACTGCGGCCCGAAGCACGTGCGGCGATGATCGCGGCCATGGATGAGGTTGGAAACCCCTCATCCGTTCACCAAGAGGGTCGCGCGGCGAAAATGATCATGGAACGTGCGCGCGAACAAGTGGCGGTTGCGATGGGCGCACAGGCGGCTGATATCGTATTCACCTCTGGCGCGACCGAGGCGGCGGCATTGTGTTTGGCGGGCGCAGAGGTGCATTGTTCCCACATTGAACACGAGGCTGTCAGTGCAAATTGTATCGTTGACCAAGCGGTCGATGATAAGGGCAAGGTGGATGTGACGCGCCCAGAGCGCAGCACATTACAGCTTGCGAATTCGGAAACGGGCATCATTCAGGATTTGCCAGATGGGTTATTGGTATCGGATATGACGCAGGCCTTTGGCAAGGTGCCGGTGGCCTTTGATTGGTCAGGTGCGCAGATGGCCATGGTCTCGGCCCATAAATTGGGTGGCCCCAAAGGTGTTGGTGCCTTGATTTTGAAGAAAGGAACCGACATCGCCGCACAATTGCGCGGGGGTGGTCAGGAAATGGGGCGGCGTTCGGGTACCGAAAATATTATTGGGATTGCGGGTTTTGGCGCCGCGGTAGAGGCCTCTGCCCGCGATTTGGATGCAGGGGTGTGGGGTAAAGTTGAAAAACTTAGAAACATTCTAGAAAATGCCATTGCACAATCCTCAAATAGAACTATTTTTGTCGGGAATAACGCAATCCGTTTGCCAAACACCACATGCATGATCACCCCAGGTTGGAAGGGGGAAACGCAGGTGATGCAGATGGACCTTGCGGGGCTTGCGGTGTCGGCGGGATCAGCCTGTTCAAGTGGAAAGGTGAAATCAAGCCGTGTGCTAATAGCGATGGGATATAGTGAGGCGGATGCAGCCTGCGCGCTGCGCGTGTCATTGGGCCCCACAACGAGCGAAGAAGACGTAATGACGTTTGTTGAAAAATGGACGTGTGCATATGAAAAATTCATGGCCCGTCAGGGCGCAAATGTATAAGGAGCCATAAGGTGACTTTGGATCAATTTGAGGTCAAAGAAGGCGTCGATCAGGAAACCGTAGATGCCGTGCGTGAAGTCAGCACCTATAAATACGGTTGGGAAACTGAGATTGAAATGGAATACGCGCCCAAGGGCGTGAACCCAGATATCGTGCGTTTGATTTCCGAGAAAAACGACGAACCAGAATGGATGACCGAATGGCGTCTGTCTGCGTTTGAACGTTGGACACAGATGGACGAACCCAAATGGGCGATGGTCAAGTACCCTGAGATCGATTTTCAGGATCAATATTACTATGCGCGTCCAAAATCCATGGCCGAAAAACCCAAATCCTTGGATGAGGTTGATCCAAAGCTACTGGCGACATACGAAAAGCTGGGCATCCCGCTTAAGGAACAGATGATCCTTGCTGGGATCGAAGGGGCAGAGGACGTGCCCGCCGAGGGTCGTAGAGTAGCCGTTGATGCGGTATTTGACTCGGTCTCTGTGGGCACAACATTCCAAGACGAATTGAAAAAGGCAGGCGTCATTTTCTGTTCGATTTCCGAGGCGATCCGCGAACACCCAGAATTGGTGAAAAAATATCTTGGCTCTGTTGTTCCTGTGTCTGACAACTTCTACGCCACATTGAACAGCGCTGTGTTTTCAGATGGGTCCTTTGTTTACATCCCACCCGGCGTGCGCTGTCCGATGGAACTGTCCACCTATTTCCGTATCAACGCGGAAAACACAGGTCAGTTTGAACGTACGTTGATCATCGCGGACAAGGGATCTTATGTGTCCTATCTTGAGGGGTGTACGGCCCCACAGCGTGACACGGCACAGCTGCACGCAGCCGTTGTTGAAATCATCATCGAAGAGGATGCAGAAGTCAAATATTCAACCGTTCAAAACTGGTTCCCGGGGGATGAAAACGGAAATGGCGGTATTTACAATTTCGTGACCAAACGCGCGGATTGTCGTGGTGCACGTTCCAAAGTGATGTGGACCCAAGTTGAAACAGGATCAGCGGTCACATGGAAATACCCATCTTGCATCCTGCGCGGCGATGAATCACAGGGCGAGTTTTATTCCATCGCGATTGCGAACAATCATCAGCAGGCCGATACAGGCACCAAGATGATCCATTTGGGCAAAGATACCAAATCACGCATCGTGTCCAAAGGGATCAGTGCGGGCGTGGCCCAAAACACCTATCGCGGGTTGGTCACGATGCACCCGCGGGCGAAAAACAGCCGGAATTACACCCAATGCGACAGTTTGCTGATCGGTGATAAATGTGGCGCGCATACGGTGCCCTATATCGAGGTCAAAAATAACTCGAGCCGTGTGGAACACGAGGCGACCACGTCAAAAGTTGATGATGATCAACTGTTCTATTGCCGCCAGCGCGGTATGGACGAAGAAGAGGCTGTTGCGCTGGTTGTAAATGGGTTCTGTAAGGATGTGCTTCAGGCGCTGCCAATGGAATTTGCGATGGAGGCCCAGCAGTTGGTTGCCATTTCACTTGAAGGATCGGTGGGCTAGGTGTCACGTCCCATCGATCATATTTGGTTTATACACGATTATTGGGATAGAGAATAGGGATGATCAGAACAACTACGCAGTCCATAGAAGGGCAAACAATCCGCGAATATAAAGGGATCGTGGTCGGTGAGGCGGTCATGGGTGCCAATATTGTGTGCGATTTCTTTGCCTCGATCACCCATGTGATAGGGGGTCGTTCGGGCGTCTATGAACAAAAATTGGCAGATGACCGCCAAATCGCAGGCGCGGAATTGGTGGACGAGGCAAGCGCGCGAGACACAAATGGCGTTGTCGGTGTCAATCTAGATTATGAGGTTGTTGGCGAAAGCATGTTCATGGTGCCCATGTCCGGCACAGCGGTGGTTGTTGCGTAATGGAGCGAACAGAGTTTTTATCCAAAACGCTGAAATTTAAGCGGCCTCCAAATATTTTGGATGTGGTTGCAAACCCTTTGGATAAACCACTTTACACGGATCTGGTTGAAAGCAAACTTTTTAACTTGTTTGGATTTGAACCACAAAAAGATGCCTTAGAAGGCTAGAAAAAAGGAAAACCCACATGTTGGAAATCAAAAACCTACAAGTATCGTTGGCCGAGGAAGACAAAGAAATCCTAAAGGGTGTCGACCTAACCGTTGAGGCGGGCAAGGTGCACGCGATTATGGGGCCGAATGGGTCAGGCAAATCAACACTGTCCTATGTGTTGTCTGGCAAAGATGGATACGAGGTTACGGGTGGGTCAGCCAGCCTTGATGGTGAAGACTTGCTGGAATTGGAACCAGAAGAGCGCGCGGCGGCAGGCCTCTTTTTGGCGTTCCAGTATCCTGTTGAAATCCCGGGTGTGGGGAACATGACATTCCTGCGGACTGCAGTGAATGCACAGCGGAAAGCGCGCGGAGAAGACGAAATGTCCGCGGCCGAATTCCTGAAGGTCGTGCGCGAACGTGCAAAAACGCTGAAAATTGATGCCGATATGCTAAAGCGTCCTGTGAACGTTGGATTTTCTGGGGGCGAGAAAAAGCGTAACGAAATCCTACAAATGGCGATGTTAGAGCCCAAAATGTGCATTTTGGACGAAACAGACAGTGGTTTGGACGTCGATGCCATGAAATTGGTGTCCGAAGGTGTGAATGCACTGCGGGACGAAGACCGTGGATTTTTGGTGATCACACACTATCAACGCCTATTGGACCACATCAAACCCGATGTTGTGCATATCATGGCGAACGGTCGTATCGTGAAAACAGGTGGGCCAGAATTAGCGCTTGAAGTTGAACAAAACGGGTATGCCGACATCTTGGCGGAGGTCGCCTAATGGGCGTCGCAGAAACCAGAATTTCACAACTTCAGGATCGCGTGGCGGGCCTAGGCGTTCCAGCATCAGCATGGAATGCGAAAAACCGTGCAGCGGCGATTGAACGTTTGCAATCGATGGGCCTGCCTGCTCCGCGGGATGAATATTGGCGCTTTACCGATCCTAAAAGTTTGAACGCGATTGAGGCCCCAAATGCCGCGTTGTTTGATCCCAAAGAAACGGATGTGTTTGACACAGTCGATGGTTTGGAAATCGTATTTGTGGACGGTGTGTTTGATGCAGCGGCCTCAGACGATCTCAGCGGATTAAATATGTCCATCGAACGCCTTAGCGATGCAGAGGGTCAAGATGCCCACTGGGCGGCGGAATGTTACGGTACGCTTGAGGCGATTGGTCAAACCCCAGTTCAGCGTCCATTTGCGGCGCTTAACACGGCTTATGCAACCGATGGCATGTTGATCCATGTCACGGGTAAGGTCGAAAAACCCGTCAACATCACCTATCGCCATGCCAATGAAACATCTGATGCGATTTT
Source organism: Paracoccaceae bacterium (assembly GCA_018222665.1). Classification (GTDB taxonomy): domain Bacteria; phylum Pseudomonadota; class Alphaproteobacteria; order Rhodobacterales; family Rhodobacteraceae; genus HIMB11. The sequence goes on along the minus strand of JAAEZW010000034.1, from coordinate 6,340 downwards.
GCATCATGTGATCAAATTGGAAGAGGGCGCTGAACTGACCCTTTTGGAAAATGGTCCAGCGGCAGCACGGTTTAATAAATCATGCGAAGTGTTCGTCGCAGATCGCGCCACATTCCACCATGTGCGCACCCAAGGGCGCGACCATGAACGCCGCGCAGTGACGCATATTTTTGCCGATTTGGGAACGGAAAGCGTTTTCAAATCCTTTACGCTGACAGCAAACGGCGCACTGACCCGCAATGAATGCGTTTTGCGTTTGAACGGTGATGATGCCACGGCTCATGTGGCGGGAGCATCTGTTGGAGATGGGGATTTCCATCACGATGATACTGTGTTCATCACCCATGATGCAGTTGGATGTGAAAGCCGTCAGGTGTTCAAAAAGGTGCTGCGAAATGGGGCAACAGGGGTGTTTCAGGGAAAAATCCTGGTTAAACCAGACGCACAAAAAACTGATGGCTATCAGATCAGCCAATCGTTGTTATTGGATGACGATAGTCAATTCTTGGCCAAGCCTGAGTTGGAAATCTATGCCGATGATGTTGCCTGTTCACATGGGTCTACATCAGGTGCCATTGATGAAGAGGCACTGTTTTATCTGTGTTCACGCGGTGTCCCCAAGGATCAGGCGACAGATCTCTTGACCCTCGCGTTTTTGGCTGAGGCAGTTGATGAAATAGAAAGCGATACGCTGTCTGATTTGATCGTTGAAAAGCTTGAAGGCTGGTTAGAGCGTCACCGCCAGTAATGTCGATCGTTCGGGATATCATCACCACCTATCGCAAACCCCAGCAGGTCTTTGTGGGGCTGTTGGACGGAGTGGTGTCAGAAAGCCGGTCTTTGGCCATTTTGATGGGGGGCTGTGTTGGTACATTCGTATCCTCATGGCCCGCACTTGCACGTCAGGCACATCTGGAATCCAAGGATGTGACGGATTTGATGGGCGGTGCGCTATTGGCATGGGTCTTTATAATGCCATTGGTGTTATATGTGCTGGCGATGATGTTGTGGGGCATTCAGCGTGTCCTGATGGGGCCTGCACGTATGGATCAGATGCGCATAGTGTTGTTCTGGTCCTTTTTTGCATCCCTCCCATTTATGTTCCTGCACGGATTGGTGCGTGGGTTCATCGGGGCAGGTGCGGCACAAAATATCGTAGGCTTTATTTGGTTTGCGACCATTGTGTGGTTTGTGACATCAGGCTTTAAGGCCATTTCTAAATTAGGGAAATCACATGATTAATCTGACACGCCTGACATTGGACACGCCGCGTGATCCCAAATCAGTCGCTGAACATTTGTTGGGATCGGGGTTGTTGCAGCCTCAAATCATCTCGCTTTGCGCGGTCTCGGTGTGCCTGAGTGTCATTTCCTTATTTGTGTCCAATGTGTCCATGAATGGCGATAATCCATTTGTGATTGTCGTGGGACCGGGCTTTGTCATGGGGCCGTTGCCTGTGGCGATCATGATATTCGTCATGACATTGGTTAGCGCGCTGGCATCCTCTCGGATTGGACGCATGTTTGGCGGACAGGGTGATTTCAACGCCTTGTTGATTGTCATGTCATGGCTGCAGTGGATGCAATTTGTGTTTCAAATGCTGTCAACGCTGCTGTCATTTGTTTCAATCGTTCTAAGTGGTTTGGCATCCTTAGTGATCTTTGTTTTGACGCTTTGGATTTTCGTTGCGATGGTGGATCGCGCGCATGGATTTGAAAGCGCGTTAAAATCCATTGTCACAATTGTATTAGGCAGCACCGTCGCAGGTGTTTCCGTTGGGTTTGTGGCAATTATGTTCGCGGGGGCGATGTAATGTTTGACGTCAATAAAATACGCAGTGATTTTCCAATTCTATCGCGTGAAGTAAACGGGAAACCCCTGGTTTATCTGGACAATGGCGCCTCGGCACAAAAACCAAAGGTGGTGATTGATGCGGTTGAGCGTGCGTATGCACATGAATACGCAAATGTGCATCGGGGTCTACATTACCTAAGTAACCTTGCCACCGAAAAATATGAATCAGTGCGCGAGGTGATTGCACGTTTTTTAGGCGTACGTGATGCTGATGAGATTGTGTTGAACACAGGGTCAACCATGGGCATCAACACGGTCGCCTATGGATGGGCCATGCCGCGCCTTCAGGTGGGGGATGAAATCATCCTATCCGTCATGGAACACCACGCCAATATCGTGCCCTGGCATTTTCTGCGCGAACGTCAGGGCGTTGTCCTGAAATGGGTGGATGTGGATGAAACAGGCTATTTGGACCCACAGGCCGTGATTGACGCGATCAGTGACAAAACAAAACTGATCGCAGTAACGCATATGTCAAACGTTTTGGGAACGCGGGTTGATGTGAAATCCATCTGTGCTGCGGCGCAGGAACGCGGCGTACCCGTTTTGGTGGATGGATCACAGGCCGCCGTCCATGAACCCGTGAATATTTCCGACATCGGATGTGATTTTTACGCGGTGACGGGACATAAACTTTATGGTCCATCAGGATCAGGCGCGATCTATATCAAATCGAGCCGCCAGCAGGAAATGCAGCCTTTTATCGGCGGGGGTGACATGATCCGCGAGGTGCGCAAGGATATTGTCACCTATAACGATCCCCCTATGAAGTTTGAGGCAGGCACACCTGGCATTGTTCAGACAATCGGTTTGGGCGTGGCGCTGGAATACATGATGTCGATTGGGATGGAGAATATCGCAGCCCACGAAGCGGGGCTACGCGATTATGCACTTTCCAAACTGGATCAGTTGAATTTCTTGCACCAACAGGGCCGCACGGCGGACAAGGGCGCGATTTTTAGCTTTACCTTGGATGGGGCAGGGCATCCGCATGATATCTCGACAATCCTTGATAAACGCGGGGTTGCGGTACGCGCGGGGCATCATTGTGCGGGCCCCTTGATGGAACACATGGGCGTCAGTGCGACCTGCCGTGCATCATTTGCCATGTATAACACCACAGAAGAAGTCGACACCTTTGTCGATGCGCTGCATCTGGCGCATGATCTTTTGGGATGATTTACGCATTGTCAGGGCGCGGGGATCACGATATAGAGCGCCTAGGCACCCATAGCTCAGCTGGATAGAGCGCTGCCCTCCGAAGGCAGAGGTCGTAGGTTCAAATCCTACTGGGTGCGCCATAATATCAATGACTTATAGGTTTTCTTATAACAAAATACGTAAATTGTATTCTTTTAAATCGGTTCCTAGTAGCGCATCTCACCCACAAAAGTACCATCCGCCCAGTAAATACGAACAACCCGTTTAACAGGTGATTTCTTTGCTTCTAGCTTCTTTAGTCGTGCTTTGAGGTTACGCATACTGCTTTAGGGTTTCAAAACTTGTTTGCTTTGGTATTTCAGCATCCCAGTCATGGGAGTTCATTATAGCCATACATGCGTCATGTGCTTCCTTGCTTTCGCAAAGTAATTGTCCCACATGCTTATATTCGCCCGAACGTTCCGATACGTATTGCGTTGCGCTAACCATACCAGAACGTTGTAAGCGTTTTTCAATTTTTGCGAAATTCTGGGTATCACGGCGAAGATGCTCACGCATATCTTCAACATTTGAGAATTTATGTGTGAATATTTCTAAATACTTTGGCATTTTGATCACTCCTACGCAGTGAAGTATATCACAAAACTAGCTTTCAAACTATGGAATTGAACTCCTTCTAATCATCCTTTTATGGCATTGTAGAAAGAATTTCGTCTATTAATGGATTTATAATGTGCGGATGCGTCAGTGGTGCCATGTGACCCCCTTCAGCATATTTATGATATTGCCATTGCGGAATGTTTGATTGGAAGAGGGCCTGCAACTCAAGAATTGATGTCACAGCATTTTCACTAAATAAAAGTGATGTATTTTTAGGTAGTTTTGCCTTCCACATGTTGATCGGTGTAGTTTCGTTCATCACGCAATCCCATTCGTGATAATTAGGCTTTAACGCAGCAACAAACTTGGTCTGCCTAAGTTCATCCATTGCATGCCAACTCCCTTCGCCATTCCAATAATCAGCGAAGTATTCAGCAGCTATTTCCCATGATCCAATATCGCCATTTTGTTTTATGACATTGCGTAGATTTGCTGCTTCTTTGTAACCTGCGCTCTGGCTGTGTTCGGCAAGTAAATAGAAGGGGTTTGGCTCAATTAAAATTAGCCGCCTTACTCTGTCGCGATGTCTTAGGGCCGCCATCATAGCGACGCTACCACCAAATGAATGACCAATTATCGTTATATCATTTTGGTTGTGGACAAATTGATCAATTAAAGCCGCTTGATCTGCTAATGTCTGGGTTTTTGTAACTGACCATGCTGTTGTATTGCCATAGCCATACAAATTTGGCGCAACTACACGAAACTTTGGCGACAATGTGTCAATCAATTTACGCCATTGCTTATTTCCTGCGGCTGTTGAGTGCAAAAGTATTACAGTCTCACCTTCTCCTTGCTCTAAGTAGTCAACATTATGCATGAATTAATACCGCGCTAAGCATCTATATACTTTAGTTGTGATTTGCAGTTACGCATTGAATATAACCTAGATCAAATCACTGCTTCCACCTTGCTTTCTGACTTCACGCCCATCTTTGAAAACAACATGCGGTAATGCAAACTCTCCCCATAATCCTTCATTCAAATTAATGGAATGCCGCTGGTCTATTGTGCCTAAAGGTACAAACTGACCGTCAGGAACCCTCTCAACATGCATCTCAACGGGGGAACCACAGTTTGAGCAAAAGCGATTGATCATTTTGAAGCCGTGTTCAGTGTTCTTGTCCACAAATTCTGATATGGCACCACCAGAGTAGTTTACTTTGCCCATATCAAACACAGCATATGCACGTGCAGAGCCACCAGTAATCTTCTGACACCAGTTACAATAACATTCAAAAACCCGACGTGGTTCACCTGTGGCTTCATAAGTCACAGACCCGCATAGACAGCTACCTGTATAAACTGACATTTGAACCTCCTGTGTTAATATAGCTTACTTATTCTACAAGATCGCCTGTCATAGGTATCGTATGACGATTTACGGGGTCATACTCTTGCAGCATGTGTCTTACCGTATTGAGATATTCCACGCCTGATTGAACGTTTTCTGAAAAAATCTTAGTGTTTCTCACCACGATCCCAACGACCTCTTCGTCAGTTGTCATTATTTTAGTATCGGTCATCGCAGGGTCGCTTTCGTGTCTGGCCTTCAACAGTTGGACAAACTCATCAAAGTGTTCTGGCTTTGGTTTAAAACGTACAATGGATAGTTTCTTTGTCATTTTTAAATTCCTTCATACTCAGAAGTTAAGTCAGTCAATTTTTTGGCTGACCTTCTCTGGCGTGGCAACTAAGAAGTGATTAAGCGTTCGCTGGCACGTAGGCTTTAACAATTTTTTGCGCTGCTGCAACAACTGGTGCGTTATCTATGCATTCGTGGACCATAAGATTGGTGAACGTTCCTGATGCATGAGCTGCAGCTGCGACACCCATGAGCGTGTTTGCGTCTGGCACATTGAAATCAACAATGATGTCCATCGGACCACGCATGAAACTTGCAAAGTTTACACTGCCGCCTGCTGCTTCAGCAACTGCTTGAATAGCCGCCATTCGGTCAGAACCGCCAATGATGCCTTTTGCTCCTTCAGAGTTGTAAGAACCCATCAAAATTGCTCTGATTGTCATTTATTTTCTCCCTGTGGTTAATGCAAAAATGCTAACAAACAAGACACATGCAGCTAGTACAGAAACTGTACCTATGCGCTGGAGAGAAAAAGTGAGGCCAGCCGTGACTGACAAGCTGACCTCAGTTCGGAGATGTGTGACCAACGAATAATTGCCAACCCGCTGATCACACTACATTCGCCACAAACAACGACGCTGCGGCAAATTCCTTAGCATTGGAACTTTATTATTAGAAGCCAGAGGCTCCTTGTGTTGGCTACGACGACGCTAACACCATTTTATCAAATCACCTAACGGAAAGATCACAGCATGATCGGACAAATACTATCCAGCGTGACTGGACTGGCTACTTCGTGGATTGATAGTAAGGACACTGCTGATCACCACTTTGACCGACAACGGTCTACCGTGCCTACAACGACACTCTAGAGAAATGTGATTGTTGCTTATGGTCTGTAGTTGGGTCATGTTGGCGTTAATTGGATAATATCAGGACAAGAAATGAAGATTAAGATTTTTGTGCGAACTTTTACCTCTGTGGAAGATGCGGAAATGTTCAACAGTGTTCTCCATACAAAATGGCCGATGCTTCTGAGGGGTAAAAAGGGCGCACGCTTCCGGTTGGTAGTTGATGAAG
>JAAEZW010000033.1 GCA_018222665.1 Paracoccaceae bacterium | reverse complement strand
GCCAAACGCGCATCGGTAAAGCCCATCATTTTCAATCGACGCATATCTGCGGTTGCTGTGGGTAGGCCATTCTGACGAACTTGTTCCTCTGCCTCGACAATTTCGCGAATACGGTCAAGGAACCAGGGATCAAACTTGGTCACACCGTGGATTTCATCATTGGTCAATCCATGACGCATCGCCTGAGCGATTGTGCGCATGCGATCAGGTGTTTGTTTGCTGATCGCTTTGATTACGGCTGACTTCTCGGGGGCGCCTTCGATCTCGACCTCATCAAAGCCTGTCAGGCCCGTCTCCATCGACGCAAGTGCTTTTTGCAGGGATTCATGGATCGTACGGCCTATCGCCATCGCTTCGCCCACTGACTTCATCGCTGTCGTCAAATAAGGCTCAGAACCTTGGAATTTTTCAAATGCAAACCGTGGGATTTTTGTGACGACATAATCAATCGTCGGTTCGAATGACGCAGGCGTCACTTTGGTAATGTCGTTGTCCAATTCATCCAGCGTGTATCCAACCGCCAATTTCGCGGCGATTTTCGCAATTGGGAAACCAGTCGCCTTTGATGCAAGGGCGGATGAACGCGATACACGCGGGTTCATTTCGATGACAACCATACGACCATCTTCTGGGTTGATCGCCCACTGAACATTTGAACCACCCGTTTCAACACCGATTTCACGCAGAACGGCAATCGACCCATTCCGCATGATTTGATATTCTTTATCAGTAAGGGTCAAAGCAGGCGCAACAGTGATTGAATCACCTGTATGCACGCCCATTGGATCTACGTTTTCAATTGAACATACGATGATTGCATTGTCCGCTTTGTCGCGCACAACTTCCATCTCGTACTCTTTCCAACCCAACAAGGATTCATCAACAAGGATTTGGTTAACGGGTGATGCGTCCATCCCAGTACGACAGTAATATTCATAATCTTCACGGTTATAGGCAACACCACCACCCGTTCCGCCCAACGTAAACGCAGGACGAATAATCGCTGGAAGGCCGATTTCGTCCAACGCATCAACCGCCATGCGAACACCTTCATTCAAGTCGGTTGTACCATCTTCTTTCTTGGGCGCTGTTACGATTGTCGCCTTTGGGTTTTCCAATCCAATGCGATCCATCGCGTCACGGAATAACGCGCGATCTTCGGCCATTTCAATCGCGTCGCGTTTCGCGCCAATCATTTCGACGCCGAATTTGTCAAGGACCCCCATTTCCTCAAGCGACAGCGCGGTGTTTAAACCCGTTTGGCCGCCCATTGTTGGCAACAATGCATCAGGGCGCTCTTTCTCGATGATCTTTGCCACAATCTCGGGCGTGATGGGTTCAATGTAGGTTGCATCCGCCATACCAGGATCCGTCATGATCGTGGCAGGGTTTGAGTTGACGAGGATGACCCGATATCCCTCTTCGCGAAGCGCTTTACACGCTTGTGCGCCTGAATAATCAAATTCGCAGGCCTGACCGATCACAATTGGACCAGCGCCGATGATCATGATGGATGAAATATCGGTTCTTTTGGGCATTGGGGACCTCGGTATGTAAGCAGCAACAACATCGCGCGAAAATCTTCGCGCGCAAATTGTCCTGCGTTATACGCATCTTGATCCAAGGTTCAAGGCCAATCCGCATAATATAAAGCGTTTCGCAAATCTTTTCACGCCCGCAACCTCTGGTGCAATAAATGCATTGATGCTTATCCATCACCAAAAGGCATTATAAAATATCCGCCAATGCCATCGCGGACCGCCTGATGTGACAGTCGGGAGCCACGCTAAACCCGCGCATCGCGCCTAATAACGCATCGCAAGCGGTTTCGTATTCCACAACAGAAAACGTAAAGGTCACTGTTTCATCGTATTCATGCTGTCCTCTGTATAACCCAAGCGCAGAAACAACCAAAAAAATCCGGACAATTCCACGCGAATAAATTCAACTTCTTCCGAGGAAGGGGAAACGGTTAGCAGCGATAGGTCCAAGACATCCATTTCATGCTCGCTCAGCGATATTTATCCCTTAGCCTTGTCGATCTCAATCTCTGCTTGGATCTTGGGCCTATCGGGCGCAACGTATTTTCTATGGATTCGACGCTGACCAATACGGCCCCCTTTCACAACTGTAGTCCCGTCTGCTGCCAAGTAAATTTTTGCAAAAATCGCATCATCGATCTGCTTGTATTGCAATTGATAGCTGCCATCGTCCTGTTTGCGTTTAACCATCTTGGCAAGCATAGAGCGTCGTTATAATTCCAAGGAAGCAATTAACAGGGGCAAGGTTGCAGTTTTTTGGCAGAGGCGGCCGGCACCCGTAACGGGGATCGATCACCAATTTTCTTGGTCCGCATAAGAATCCTCGTTCTATTGTATTCTTTTTATGTTCGACGGAATGCAAAGTGAATTTGTCATGAATGAGGCGATAAACACATTATTCATGTTTCCACAGGCAAGATTTGTTCGGAAATACTGCAATTCGCTTGACATCAATGCGACAACCTAGTGTATCCGTGCAAGCCGAAATAGTCATATGTCAAAGGGGCAAAGATCATGCACGCCTATCGCAGTCACACCTGTGCAGAGTTGAATAGTTCAAACGTAGGTGACACCGTACGGTTGTCAGGGTGGGTACACCGTGTACGTGACCACGGTGGGGTTCTGTTCATCGATTTGCGTGACCATTATGGCATGACCCAAGTTTTGTGTGATCCTGATAGCCCAGTATTTTCACAAGTTGAAAATGTGCGCAGTGAATGGTGCATTCGCATTGACGGTGAGGTTAAGGCCCGTGACGAATCCTTGATTAATCCCAAACTTCCAACTGGCGAGATTGAGGTTTTCATTCGCGACATCGAAGTGTTGGGACAATCAAGCGAACTTCCCCTAATGGTGTTTGGTGATCAAGAATACCCAGAAGAGACACGCCTGCGGTATCGTTACTTGGACCTGCGTCGTGAAGTGATGCAAAACAACATGACACTGCGTTCGGATGTTGTTGCATCGATCCGCCGTCGTATGTGGGACAAAGGTTTCCGCGAATATCAGACACCCATCATCACCGCATCAAGTCCTGAAGGTGCGCGTGATTTCCTTGTGCCATCACGTTTGCATCCTGGAAAATTCTATGCGCTGCCTCAGGCACCACAGCAATTTAAACAATTAATCATGGTGTCAGGGTTCGACAAATATTTCCAAATCGCACCCTGTTTCCGCGACGAAGATCCGCGCGCAGATCGCAGCCCAACAGATTTTTATCAACTTGACCTTGAGATGTCATTCGTTTCTCAACAGGATGTTTTTGATACGATACAACCCGTGATCACGGGGATATTCGAAGAATTCGGTGGCGGTCACCGCGTTGATACAGATTGGCCCCAAATTTCATACAAGGATGCCGCAGTTTGGTATGGTTCTGACAAACCAGACCTACGGAACCCAATTAAAATGCAAATCGTCTCGGATCATTTCCGTGGTTCAGGATTTGCCATTTTCGCCAAACTGCTTGAGCAAGAAGGAACCGAAATTCGCGCGATCCCCGCGCCAAGGGGTGGTAGCCGTAAATTCTGTGACCGCATGAATGCGTTCGCACAGAAAGAGGGTCTGCCTGGAATGGGATATATTTTCTGGCGTGACAATAATGGCGAAATGGAAGCCGCAGGACCATTGGCCAAAAACATCGGCCCAGAACGTACTGAAGCCATCCGTCTGCAATTGGGTTTAACCGTTGGCGATGCGGCCTTCTTCTTGGGTGGAAAACCAAAAGCTTTTGAGAAAGTCGCTGGCAAAGCGCGGGATGTTATTGGCGAGGAACTGAGCCTAACGGATAAAGAGCGTTTTGCATTTGCGTGGATCGTAGATTTCCCAATTTACGAAAAAGACGAAGAAACCGGGAAGATCGATTTTGAACACAACCCATTCTCGATGCCACAAGGTGGGATGGATGCGCTTCTGGGTGATCCACTAGAGGTGAAGGGATACCAATATGACCTTGCCTGTAATGGGTACGAATTGGTGTCTGGAGCGATCCGAAACCACAAACCGGAAATCATGTTCAAGGCGTTTGAAATCGCAGGTTACGATGAATCCGAAGTGCGCAAACGGTTTGGCGGGATGGTCAACGCATTCCAGTACGGTGCACCCCCCCACGGCGGATGTGCAGCGGGGATTGACCGTATTGTGATGCTACTGGCTGATACGGTGAACATTCGCGAAGTCATCATGTTTCCGATGAACCAGCGCGCCGAAGATTTGATGATGGACGCACCATCAGAACCACTGCCAGAACAATTGATGGAACTAAATCTGCGGGTCATCTCACAAGATTAATTCCACCTTTAACAGGTCAGAATGGTGGTACCAATTTGTGGGTGCCACCATTTTTTATATTACGCTATAAAACAGACCAATTTCCATATCTTTTTGAATTGCAAATCAGCAACAACGTGCCAGTCGGACACCGAATTCTCACGCTATTGGTGATATTCGAGATCGTTTTCCATTATCACCTCCTATCGATTTCCAACTATGTTGCGTTTGGAAGGCTAATTAAGAGTTAACAAATTTAGCTGCGCGGAACTGTCCCCTTTGAAATTATCCAAAAAATCGGCATATAGGCGAAAACGAAAGAGGTCACCAAATGATCGGAAGATTGAACCATGTCGCGATTGCCGTTCCTGATTTAGAAGCGGCCGCAGATCAATATCGCAGCGCGTTGGGCGCGAACGTGGGCGCACCAAAGAACGAACCGGATCATGGTGTAACCGTAATTTTTATTGAACTGCCAAACACAAAAATTGAACTTTTGTACCCACTTGGCGAAAACAGCCCGATCCAAGGTTTCTTGGACAAAAGCCCTTCGGGCGGAATTCACCATGTCTGCTATGAGGTTGATGATATCTTAGCCGCTCGCGATCATCTGAAATCCACAGGCGCACGCGTATTGGGAACGGGCGAACCAAAGATCGGTGCACATGGAAAACCAGTATTATTTCTGCACCCAAAGGACTTTAATGGCACGCTTATCGAACTAGAACAAGTTTAAGATCGGGGTATCGCTATGGGAATCACATCTGCATTAGTGTTGTTTGCTGTAATTTGGTTCATGACATTTCTAATTGTGATCCCATTTAATATCGAAACCCAAGGTGATCTGGGTGACGTTGTCGAAGGTACCCAAGCAGGCGCGCCAGAAAATCACCACCTACGTAAAAAGGCGTGGATCACAACGGGTATTTCCGCTGTGATCTGGGCAATTGTGGCGGGCATTATTGTTTCGGGTGCAATTACCGTGGATGATTTAGATTTCTTTGACCGTTACGGTCCGCCATCCACCCTTGAAACAGATGGGTAAAGCTTGCTGCAGCAAGTACCGGAACAAATAGGTTCAATAACGGAACGCTCATCGGTAGGACCAAGATCACACCGCACATCCAAACACGAAAACGATGATCACGAAATGTAGATAACGCATTTTCGCGCCCCAAATGGCGTTTCGCAGCCATATAAAAATACTCACGTCCAATTAAATATCCGTTCAATGACCAAAAGATAATCGGCGCAAATAAGGTAAATAATACGTAAAAAATTAACGCGATCAGGTTTGCCACCAACATTGTACCCAGAAACCCAAGACTTTCTCTGACCTCTTCAGACAGTTTTGAACGATGCTGCGCCTGGGTATCAGGATAGTGGCGCTCTTCAACGGCACGGGCGACATCATCGACAAAAAATGCGGACATCGCAGATGCAACGGGAACCATCAAGAACACCGATAATCCCAGTATAATCCAAAATGCCCCCCACCCAATCAGTGACCCGTTAAATGTGAACGTTCCAATCCATGACAGGGCTACGTCACCACTGAAAAGCCATCCCGAAATACTGCCACCACCTGCGGCCAAGGCCCAAAGCGCAATTATCGCAAGAACGATGGATTTAAGTACAACGCGTTGAAATCGACGATCAGAAAATTGTGAAATCGAAAGCGTGATTGCGCGTGTGATCTGCGTCATTCCCAACTCACAATATCGTCAAGGTAAGGGCGCGGACGCTCTGGCGGTATGGCACGTTCTGTGCCCAGATAAATAATTCCCGCAACGCGTTCATTTTCTGCCAAACCAAAGCCAGACTCGACAAATCCGCGGTCATGCGATGGCCAACCAGAAATCCAATTTGCCCCCCAACCAGAGGCAAGCGCCGCATTCAATAACCCAAGGCACGCGGCACCTGCAGAATAGGTTTGCTCAATCGCTGGAATTTTCTCAGACGGTTTTTGAACCTCGATAACTGCGACAGCCAAATGTCCCGTGTTATAGGCTCCTTGGGCCTTTTCAATTTTCTCGGGCTCATGTCCCAGCGAGGCACCACGATCAGCAACCAAATCTGCCAAACTGCGCAATTTATCTTTTGACAGAACTATGAAACGCCATGGCTCTAACTTGCCATGGTCTGGCGTACGCGCAGCCGCCGTTAATAGCGACAATAACTCTGTCCGATCAGGTATAGGCAGGTCGAGCGTTTTTGCGGGGCGCGACCGGCGCGTCATCAAAAATTCCAGTGCAGCTTGATTTACTTCGGGCATGTCCATTCCTTTTGGTTTGAGCATATGTCGGAACGATCCGCCGAAAAACAACCCATTTCATCCAAATCGGATTAAAATCGCAACTTATCCATGATTGAAACCAGTTCCGAACTTATCTTGGGTTCGGACATCGCATGCCCTGCGTAGGACATAATACGAAGATCGCATCGTGGCCATTTCCGCGAAAGCTCATACGCCATTGCTGGTGGACAAATCATGTCATAGCGACCTTGCACAATATACCCCTGAATATGGCGAATTTTTTCCATATTATTCAGGATTTTTTGATCCTGATTTAAAAAGCCATCATTAATGAAATAGTGATTTTCAATCCGCGCGAATGTACGTGCATAGGCAGGCGGGCAATGCCCACCAAACCCATTTGATTGAAACGATGCCAGTGCATTTTCCCAATGTGTCCACGTGGTGCCGAACCGCATTTCTTCGCGCATGTCCCCAGAAAACAACCGTTTGTGATAAGCAGCAATCAGGTCATCACGCTCGTCCTCTGGAATGACAGAAACAAATCGCTGCCACAACTCGGGCCAGAATTTTCCTGCGCCCCCACCGTAAAACCAATCCAACTCAGGTTGCGTCATCAGGAACACACCACGCAAGATCAGGTGACTGACGCTATCGGGATGGGTTTGTGCATAAATCAACGATAGCGTCGCGCCCCAACTCCCCCCAAACACAGCCCATTGGTCCACGCCCATATAGGTTCGGATTTGCTCCATATCACGCACCAAATCCCACGTTGTATTGTGTTCGATGCTGGCATAGGGCAGTGAACGACCACATCCGCGTTGATCAAACATGATGATGCGATATTTGGTCGGATCGAAATATCGGCGCATTGAAGCGCTGCACCCCGCACCAGGTCCGCCATGAACAACCACCACAGGATAGCCATCCCGCGCGCCGGATTGTTCCAAATAAACCTTATGGCCATCCCCCACATCAAACATTTCCTGCGAAAACGGGTCAATCGCGGGATATAACGGAGAATTTTCTGCTTTTTGCTCTGATCGGTTGTCCATATACGTCCTATATGTGATCTAAACCCAAGAAAACCAGACGGAGATGAAAATGCAACCCTCAGAGACGACCGTTGATCCAGCAGAAGTTGCAAAATTTGAGGCCATGGCGGCGGAATGGTGGGATCCTCATGGGAAATTCAAGCCACTTCATATGCTAAACCCATGCCGTTTGGATTATATCACAACGCAAATCGCAGGCGAATGTGATCGTGATCTAAACGCACCTAATCCGTTTCAGGGCCTGCGCATTTTAGATATTGGGTGCGGTGGCGGGTTGTTATGCGAACCGATGGCGCGTCTGGGTGCCACTGTGGTTGGTGTAGATGCAGCAGCGCGAAACATCCCCGTGGCCGAGGCACACGCCCGCCAATCGGGGTTGGACATCGACTATCGTTTTGGAACGGCTGAGGAATTGGCAGAAAACGGTGAAGTCTTTGATATCGTTCTAAATATGGAAGTTGTTGAACACGTGGCAGATCCGCTTGCCTATTTGACAGCTTGTCAAAAATTACTGCGCCCTGGTGGATTGATGGTTTGTTCAACGATCAATCGTAATCCCAAAAGTTTCGCGATGGCGATCGTGGGGGCGGAATACGTAATGCGCTGGTTGCCCAAGGGGACACACGAATGGTCCAAGTTTATCACACCCGATGAACTCTATACACTGATCGCAAACGCAGGACTGGAACCTGTGGATCGCAAGGGGTTCGTGTTTAATCCAATCACGTGGGGCTGGAAATTATCTGATCGCGATCTGTCGGTAAATTACGTAACCGCCAGTATCAAATCCACCTAAAACCAAAGGCGGTTTCACGTCAGTATCGAGTCGGTATAACGACAGTGTGAGAATTACCTAATCGTTAACCAACTTATAGCCCGCACCACGCACGGTTTGAAGGTAACGCGGCTCTTTCGGGTTGGCTTCTAACTTACGACGCAGCCGCGTAATTTGAACATCAATCGCGCGATCTTGGGCTTGGCTGTCATCACGACCCAGTTCGGACACCAACTGCGCGCGCGAAACAGGCTCATTCAAAGAAGCTGCAAAAATCTCCATCAACTGCTGCTCTGTTCCTGTCAATCGCACCAGTTGATCACTCTGCCATAACTCACCGCGGGAAATATCATATCGACAAACCCCTAAGTGTAAAATTGTTGGCGTGACTTGAGAAATTTTTGGTTCGGGCACACGGCGCAAAATGGCGTTGATCCGCAACAACAATTCCTTGGGCTCAAACGGTTTGGCCAAATAATCATCTGCACCCGCCTCAAGCCCGACAATGCGGTCCTCTGTTTCGCCCTTTGCGGTTAGCAATAAAATGGGCGTCTGACGGGTTTCGCGAATGTGTTTTGTCAGGCTTACGCCATCTTCCCCCGGCATCATGACGTCCAAAACGATCATGTCGAAATCCAAACCAGACAGGATTTTTCGGGCATGCGTTGCATCCCGTGCGGCGCTGACCAAAAATCCATTGCGCAGCAAAAATTGTTTTAGCAGCGACCTGATGCGTTCATCATCATCAACAATAAGAAGGTGGGCATTCATTTATCCGTTCCCTCATTGTCGCGTAATTTCCAATAGGCGCGCTTCATCTCTGGATCCATCATCGCCTCTAACACTTGACGAAACCCAGATACAGCATCCGCCCCCACATCGCGATAGGCACTGCGCATGCGCGCGCGTTGAGCGTTTGACAATTCTTGTTCCAAGGATTGTCCCGTTTCAGTCAAATACAAATGTCGTTCACGACGATCCTTCTGACCAACCTGCGCTTCGACCAATCCATCTTCGATCAGGGATCGAAGGACACGGTTCAGGGATTGTTTGGTGACACCCAAGATATGCAATAGATTATTCACTGTTGTCCCGGGCACACAATTTATAAAGTGGATGGCGCGGTGGTGGGCGCGACCGTACCCATATTTGTCCAAAATACGATCTGGATCGGCCGTGAACCCACGATAGGCGAAAAACATCGCTTCGATCCCCTGACGCAGTTGTTCATCTGTTAAAAATAAAAGGGCCTCGCCCGTGGAACGATTAGAGGTCGCCATATTAAGCATCCTTTTTACTCAGGTCCATTTTATGTCAGTGTTGTTGACATTCCAAGTCCGAACTGGTACCGATTCTGAGTTTTTGCGCAACATTATGACCGAAACGGACATAGTTTGTGAAAGATTACGAAAGATTGACCCACGAAACACAGCAAGAGGATATTACGATGGCTGGCAGTTATGAAGATCGCGATGGCAAAATTTGGCTTGATGGTCAATTGGTTGAGTGGCGTGATGCGCAGGTCCACATTCTGACGCATGCGATGCACTATGCCAGCTCTGTGTTTGAAGGCGAGCGTTGCTATGAAGGCAAAATCTTTAAAAGCCGCGAACATTCAGAGCGACTCATCAAATCTGGTCAACTGATTGATTTTGAAATTCCATACACCGTTGATGAGATTGAGGCCGCGAAAAAAGCAGCGCTTGATGCAAACGGGCTAAAGGATGCCTATGTACGCGCGGTTGCATGGCGCGGTGCGGGCAATGATATGGGTGTCGCATCCCGTGGAAACCCCGTTCGTATGGCTGTGGCCGTTTGGGCCTGGGGCAATTATTATGGTGACGCCAAAATGAAGGGCGCGAAATTGGACATCGCAAAATGGCGCCGTCCAGACCCCGCAACCGCCCCATCACAGGCCAAGGCAGCAGGCCTATATATGATCGCAACCATGTCCAAGCATGCCGCAGAAGATAAAGGATGTTCTGACGCGATGATGTTTGATTACCGCGGATATATTGCCGAAGCGACAGGCGCGAACATCTTTTTCGTAAAAGATGGAGAGGTGCACACACCAACGCCCGATGCGTTCCTAAATGGGATCACCCGTCAAACCGTGATCGACATGCTTAAAGAAAAAGGCATCAAGGTAAACGAACGCCACATCATGCCAGAAGAGCTAGAAAGCTTTGAACAATGCTGGCTAACTGGAACAGCGGCCGAGGTGACGCCCGTTGGTCAAATCGGCGATTATAATTTCGAGGTTGGCGCACTGACCCGCGATATTTCCGAAAGTTATGAAAAACTGGTTCGCAGCTAATATCGACACTAATAAGGGGGCTTTCGGGTCCCTTTTCATTTAATCGTAGTCCCGCTACTCGCAAGAGTGGCAATGCGCCGTCCACCCCTATGGGCGGCGCATTCTGTTGCGCCAGCGGTCGGCTTGCTTACCGAAAGTTCTGTCGAAGCAATCGGGCGTCAAAATACGCCAAACCGATCCTGAATGTCCTTTAGGTCTGGAATAACATCCGCTGTACCCTGACGCGAGACCATGATGGATGCGGCCTGCGATGCAAGGCGGATCGCCTGTTCCATCGGCATTCCACGGTCCAGCCCCGCCAAAATATAACCTGTAAACGTGTCCCCAGCGCCCGTTGTATCAACCACATCTGTCGTGATCGCGGGATAGTCATTGACGTAGCCGTTTTGATTATCAAACCAACGGCATCCATCGGCACCAAGGGTAACGATAACATCATTCACATCCAACTGATCGGGGCGCAGACCCAGCGCGTTCGTTAACTGATCGGCCTCAATCTGGTTCATGATCAGCATATCAATATACGGCAAAACAGCCTGAACCGCCCCCGCATCAAATGGGGCCGCGGCATAGGCCACGCGCAACCCCAACCGTTTTGCCATTTCACAGGCTTGTTCTTGGGCGTTTGTTTCGTTTTGTGTGACGAAAATATCTCCTGTCTGTGCCTCTGACAGACTGGAACCGATCAGGTCAGATGTGATTTCATGATTTGCGCCCGTGAACAAAGTGATCGCGTTTTCACCGTCCTCTGCCACACAAATAATCGCATGTCCTGTACGCGTTCCATCAACAATAAACCGCGTATCAACCCCATATTCCGTCAGTCGATTACGCGTCCATGCGCCTTCGGCCCCAATGGCACCAATATGCACAACACGCGCGGCACCACGGGCGGCAGCAACGGACATATTCGCGCCCTTCCCCCCAAGACCCACAGACATATCTCCCGCTGCAATGGTTTCCCCAGGCGCCGGAATTTGCCGCACCTGATAGAAATTATCGATATTGATCGAACCAAGATTATAAATCGCCATAGGCCGATATTAGCCGACTTTACACGCTGCCAAAACTGCCATGTTCAAAATATCTGTTGCTGTGGCAACAGACGGGCAAATTTGGATGGATTTATCAACGCCAGATAGGATCGGGCCAATCACGGTCGCACCTGCCATTTCCTGCATCAGTTTCACCGAAATACTAGCAGAGTGACGGGCGGGAACGACCAAAATATTGGCAGGCCCGCTAAGGCGTGAGAATGGATATTGCGCCTGTGCCTGCGCGTTCAGGGCAACATCAACCGTCATTTCGCCTTCGTATTCGAAATCAA
>JAAEZW010000032.1 GCA_018222665.1 Paracoccaceae bacterium | reverse complement strand
TTACGGTCTTTACCGTATTCGTTCGCCAAGATTGGCGCCAGCGCCGCACCAGTCATGTAAGAGTTGAAGAAGTGACGGAAACCGTTAGCCTTCTTATCTTTACCAGTTGTATCGTTTGAGTGTGTCAAACCTGCCATGAATACAACGCCGGCTTCTTGACATAGAGCCTGAACCGCAACCGCAACACCTGATGATGAACCACCAGTGATCATGATCGCGCCGTCTTTTTCGATCATAGAACGTGCAGATGCGCGTGCCGCGTCTGGTTTTGTCTGAGTGTCACCTGTGACATACTCAACTTTCTTACCCAAAATACCGTTACCTTGTAGCGCTTTTGAGCTGAAAGTGTTCATCATGCCGCCGTCGCCTTCACCGTTTAGGTGCTCAACAGCAAGCATGTACGCGCGAAGTTCGTCAGCACCTTCGTCTGCGTATGGGCCAGTTTGTGGAACGTTAAAGCCAAGTGTTACGCTTGAGCCTGTTGGTTCATTTACGTATGCAGCTGCTGAAGACGCAGTGAAGATTGTAGGTAGAGCAACGCCCGCACCTGCAACAGCACCTGATTTCAACACGCCACGACGCGTTAGAGTTGTTTTGGACATAAAATCCTCCCATTTGAGTAATTCGGGCCAGCTCCTCCTGCTGACCGCGAAGCACAGATGTGCTGCGCTAGTTTTCGCTAATGAATGAAAATTTCGCAATAAGCCCCACTATCAAAAGAAAATTTTTGTAAACAAATGAACAGTATTCTTGTGTATTTTGTAAAATAATTTACATTGCATCGCAGAAAGTGACTGTAAAATATGGAAAAAATGGATGAGTGTTGGTGATCAGATCGGCGCACGTATACGCGAAAAGCGAATTCAACTGCGTATTCGTCAATCTCAGCTTGCAAAAATTGTTGGTGTTTCTCCCTCATATCTTAATTTGATCGAACATAATCGCCGCAGAATCGGCGGTAAATTGTTGACAGATTTGGCAGAGGCACTCGCGATTGATGTCGACCTGCTCAGTGAAGATGGCAAATCCTCGAAAGTCGCCCGCTTAGAAGAAGTTGCGCATTATAACAAAGTGGACATGCAGGCGGAATCCGCGCGCGAATTGGCAACGCGATTTCCTGCGTGGAGTAGTTTTCTTATTGATCTGGATCGTAATGTTCGCAGCCTTGAGGCAAAAATTGATGCGCTTAGTGACCGTTTATCGCATGATCCGCAGCTTGCGACATCTTTGCATGAGGTTATCACGACCGTGACGGCGATCCGCGCGACTTCGTCGATCTTATCTGAGAGTGATGACATTGATCCCATGTGGCAAAGGCGATTTCAGCGCAATATTAGCGAGGATAGTCTGCGCCTGGCCGAAGAAGCACAGGCGTTGGTCGATTACTTGAATGCCGACGAAACAGAGGCACGTACAGGAACGCCTCATGAAGAGGTTGAGGCATTCTTGCACGAAAACGATTACCATTTTGAAATGATCGAAACTGAAACACCTGATATCGACGATATTCTGAATATATCAGCAATTCGATCAACGGCGGGGCGGTTGTTGGCGCGAAACGTCTTGGAAACCTATCAGATGGATGCAACTGCACTTCCTTTGGCATCGCTTATTGATGATCTTCCGATCCAAACAGGTCTTTCGCAGTTGGCGCAAAAACATCGTTGCACAATTCCGCAGATGATGCGCCGCTTGGCCTGTTTACCCACAGAAACTATTGGTCGTGAATTTGGTATGGTCAGCATGGATGTGACTGGAAGTATTTTGTTTCGCAAACAAATCGACGGATTTCACATGCCACGGTTCGGGTCTGCCTGCGCCTATTGGCCTATCTTCCAAGCGCTACAAATGCCAATGCGTTTGTTAGAAGATGTTGTGATACATACTGGACGCGAGGGCGGGACATTTCATACCTATAGCTATTGCGAAGCCATTCAGGACAGTATCGGACGCCCCCCCCGTTTGGTGGGACATATGCTGTTTTACCCCCATGTCCAAGAGGCGGCGCAGGCAACGCGTGTTGGTGCCACCTGCCGCGTCTGTGCCATTGCGACTTGTCCAAGTCGTCGAGAACCCTCGATCCTTGGTGAAGAGCTTTGACATCTAGTCAATTTATGGTTTTATGCTCAATAAACTCGGCGCAGACCGAATAGGGAGGGGTAAGATGGCCAAGACCGTCTTGCTAATAGAAGACGAAGTAAACATCATTGAAGCACTTAGCTTCATCCTATCCCGTGACGGATGGGATGTGGTGACGCATTCGAACGGACACGATGCAAACGAGGTGATCACACGGCGCGAACCTGATTTGGTCGTGCTGGATGTGATGTTGCCCGGAAAAAGTGGGTTTGACATATTGCGTGATCTGCGGCGCGATCCGCGGCACCAAAATCGCCCAGTACTCATGCTGACGGCACGTGGTCAAAGCAAGGACCGCGATATGGCAGAGCAATTGGGTGTGTCCAAATTCATGACCAAACCCTTTTCCAACTCTGAAGTGCGCAACGCAGTGAACGAGTTATTAAGCGGATGAAACCAGTCACAGAACAAAAACTCTTTGTAGAACCGCGCAATTATCGCGCGCGCCGCATGGTTGATGGTCTGCGGGTTTTGCCGATGGCTGGGATATTCTTGATCGCGATGCCTCTTTTTTGGGGGGGATCTCAAGAATCCGTAAAGTCATCTGCGGTTATGCTGTTTCTATTTGGGGTTTGGATCAGCCTTATCTTGCTTAATTTTCTTATCACGCGCCGAATTAGCAAAGAGCGCGGTTGGCTGGACCCCATTAATTCAGAAACATCGGTGGATTAAATGCTTAACGTGTTGATCGGCGTTTGTTTGGCCTATGTGATCTCGCTATTTGCTGTTGCATTTTGGGCCGAACGCGCATCGATGAGCGGCCGGGCAAATTGGTTGCGCTCTCCGATGATTTACACACTTTCACTGTCGATTTATTGTACCGGTTGGACGTTTTATGGCGCAGTTGGATATGCGGCGCGATCTGGTTTGGAGTTCGTAACAATTTACCTTGGACCCAGCCTTGTTATGCTGGGATGGTGGTGGATTTTACGAAAACTGGTGCGCATTGGCCGTACACAGCGTGTCACATCAATTGCGGATTTGATCTCGTCTCGGTTTGGAAAATCAAACGGGTTGGGTGTGCTTGTGACAATCTTAGCGATTGTCGGAACAACGCCTTACATTGCGTTGCAACTGCAGTCTGTGACGCTGTCATTTGGCGCGTTTGCAAATTCCGAGTCACTTTCCGATAACACCGCCGCATTGTGGCTTGGGGCGGGGCTTGCGCTTTTCACGATTTTATTTGGAACACGAAACCTTGATGTCAATGAACGCCACCACGGCGTTGTCATGGCAATTGCTGTTGAAGCGGTGGTCAAATTATGTGCCTTGGTCGCTGTGGGCGTCTTTGTTGTTTGGGGCGTGTTGGGCGGAATTGGCCCCGTCCTACATGAAATTGACACATCAAAGGTTGCCACTTGGGATGTAAACGGAAACCGCTGGATCGCGCTTACGTTTTTGTCAGGGGCTGCGTTTTTGTGTTTGCCGCGTATGTTCCAAGTTCTGGTTGTCGAAAACGCTGATGAGGGGCATTTGCATACTGCATCTTGGGCATTTCCGGCATATTTGATGCTGATGTCACTTTTCGTGATCCCGATTGCTGTGGCCGGTTTGAAAATACTACCCAGTGGATCAAACCCCGACTTATTTGTTCTTTCGCTCCCGCTGAGTTTAGAGCAAGACGCGCTTGCGATGTTCGCCTTTATCGGGGGCTTTTCATCTGCAACATCAATGGTAATTGTCGCCTCTCTTGCATTGGCGACCATGGTGTCAAACCACATTGTTATGCCCATTTGGATTAAGTGGTCTGAACATCGTGTACGTGAATTTGGGGATGTGCGTCGCGTCATTTTGATTTCGCGCCGATTTGCGATCCTACTGATCATATTACTTGGATATATCTACTATTGGATTTCTGGCGGTGGCGCGGCGCTGGCAGCGATTGGACTTGTTTCATTTGCGGGTGTGACACAGGTGTTGCCCGCGATGCTGGGGGGTATTTTTTGGCGTGGGGCAAATCGCATTGGGGCAACTGCGGGATTGTTAGTGGGCTTTGCTATTTGGCTCTACACGCTGTTTCTGCCCAGTCTTGGAAATGTGTATTCCGCCACCTTTCTGGCCGAGGGGCCATGGGGCATATGGTGGCTTCGACCCCAAGCCTTGTTTGGTGTGACCGAACTTGATCCGCTGGTGCACGCGCTGTTTTGGTCAATGTCGTTAAACGCCATTGCGTTTTTTGTGGGGTCTTTGATCAGTTTCCCAACCCCCATTGAACGCCTACAAGGGGCGCAAATTGTGAATGTGTATGATCATTCACCGACACAGCGGGGATGGTCGGGACGCGCCGCGCAAAGCGAAGATTTGATGATCATGGCCCAACGGATTTTGGGTGTGAAACAGGCGCGCGCCTTATTTCAAGCAGAAGTGCAAAATCAAGGGGGGCAGGGGTATCTTCCCGATCCGACGCCCGAATTTTTACGGACGCTGGAACGCGAATTGGCAGGGTCCGTTGGTGCAGCCACCGCACATGCGATGATCGGACAGACCGTTGGTGGCACATCCGTTTCAGTCCAAGATTTGATGGCCGTTGCGGATGAGGCTGCGCAGATCATGGAATATTCTAACCGACTTGAGGAGCAGTCACGCGAATTGACACGCACTGCCCAAGAATTGCAGTCGGCAAACGAAAAATTGACCCAAATATCGATTCAAAAAGATGCCTTCCTGTCTCAGGTCAGCCATGAATTGCGCACGCCCATGACCTCGATCCTGTCTTTTGCACAAATTTTGCGTGATGGGGCAAGTTTGAAGGGGCAAGAGCAATCGCGCTATGCCAGTATCATTCATGATGAGTCCGTGCGCCTTACCCGTCTGTTGGATGATTTGCTGGACCTAAGCGTTTTGGAAAATGGGCAGGTGAACCTGAACATCGCAACAGGTCGTGTTCAGGATTTGATTGATCGCTCCATCGCAACTGTTATCGCAGGGGACGCCGCGATGCAGATGCAAATTGACTGTAAAATCCCCGATGATTTGCACAGTTTGACTACAGATCTTGATCGCTTGGGACAGGTGTTCATCAATTTGATCAGCAATGCCAAAAAATACTGCGACGCGGCCAGCCCAAAGTTACAGATATCCGCCCATCAATCAGGATCCGATTTGATTATTGATTTTGTGGATAATGGAATTGGGATTCCCGCCCAAGACCGCGATTTTATTTTTGAAAAATTCGCGCGTGTTGGGGAGCAAAAAACAGGGGGGGCTGGTTTGGGGCTTGCTATTTGCAAGGAAATCATTGCCCGCCTTGGGGGGGAAATCACTTATTTGTCAGGGCACCGTGGCGCTGCATTCCGCGTGCAGGTTCCCGTTAATTTCCACGCGACTTAAACGATTTAATAACCTTCTCCGTGCACTTTATTCCTCCGGGTTACACAGGGAAATTCCAATTTGTCTGCGCATCATAAAACCGTTTTACGCCGAAAATTTGTGGATACACCCGTACAGCAAAGTGTGAAGCAGGCCAATGGTGCCTTTGGTCAGGTCATCGCCAAAACTGCACAGGAATTCAGGCTTTCCCTGGGGTTGATACGTCGTCAATCACAGCGCGTTAAATCCGCCGATTTGACGGCGTTCTTTTGCAATATGCGACTTGCTCATACACTCAGCAATGATGGGGCGCATGTTTTTCTTTGCCTTGATCCAATCTTTGCCAGCGCATTAATTGAGGTGCAAACAATTTCGTTTGTCACCGGAACAGCCTGTGTGGATCGTACACCGTCAATCAAAGATCGCGCATTGATTTGACCCTTTTTAGATCAATTGTCGGATCAAAGCGCGCTTGCAGATGTTCTGCCAAAGACCGAGGCGCGTCCACGATTTGATGAGGGGGCGGCGGCCCTTGAAATTCAATTGGCCACAGGCGTCTATCGCGTGGTGCAGGGAACATTCAGGTTGCAGGGCAGTGATTTGAAAATGCAGGTTGCCTAGGGTGTTCAGGATACCACGTTGAAAAAGGCGAAACCGAAACAACCCACGGAACCACATACGCAAATGTTTGACGTACGCGCCGAATTTGATTCGGTTTTGTTCAAACGTACGATGACATTGAATGCCTTGCGCGCGCTGTCAGAGGGGGACATGATAAAATTCCCAAAGGCCGCGTTAGAGCAAATCATGCTCTGCCCAAAGGGGGTAGATGAAGGGCCAGTGGGTTATTTGAGGATATCAAACGGATTTTACGCGGTATCGTTACCTTCTGAAAGCAAAGCGGATGCGTCAGATGCAATGGAGATTGAGCTGCTTACTCAGTCAATAGAGGACGCGGAGAATACCGAAGAGATTGACCAATACCTCTCTGATTTAGAAGGATTGGTTGAAAATACTCATGGGTCCGAGTTTGATCCACCCGAACCCGTCGAAATCAATTAGGCATCCATCATTGCGCGCACGCGGGGTGCGACGAACATTCCAGCGCCCATTGCGACAAGGAAAATCCATAGGCTGGTTCCGCCAAAGGAAATTGCTGCAATCGATGGCCCAGGGCACAAACCCGCCAGGGCCCAGCCCATACCAAATAAAACCGATCCCACAATCAGATTGCGTCCCAATCTGGGTTCAGGTGGCGCAGGGAAATTGCCGCCTGTCATCGGGCTGCGGCCCTTGGTCAGGATCCACGCAATGGCCATAGGGATCATTGCGCCCCCCATGACAAAGGCAAGTGTTGGATCCCATGCGCCAAACACGTCAAGCCACCCTTGAACCTTTGCGGTGTCGGTCATGCCCGAAACAACGAGACCCCCGCCAAAGAGCATTCCAGCGATTAATGCGATAACTAGTTTCATTAGATCCACCCCAATACTGCACGGAACAGCGCAATCGTCAGGCCACCCGCTATAATATAAAGGACTGTTGCAGCGATCCCTCGCAAGGATAGGCGAGATATACCGCACACACCGTGACCCGATGTACATCCATTTGCGATGCGTGTTCCGATGCCAACCAAAAGACCCGCGGCGACAAGTTGAACGACATTGTCTGTGATGTTCGTTTCGCTACGATCCCAGAATTGCAACACGATGATTGGCATAATGACCACGCCCGCAAGAAACACGATGCGTTCCGCAGCATTTGACCAACCTGATCCGTCAACCAGTCCGCCGATCAGGCCGCTGGCCCCCATGATGCGACCGTTCCCCAACAGGAACACTGCCCCACCTAGGCCGATAAACAGCCCGCCGATCAGCCCATAAAGCCAATCTGTTTGAAATGCGATATTTTCCATTTTTCGCTCTCTTGGAATAAAGTTAAAACGGCAAGGCCGTCAGATGTGCTGGACCATAATTGGTCATATTCGAAAAACAATATAAATCATGTCCAGCAGAGGATTTAGGCGCAGACAAAGGTATTTTTATTATCTGCGCCATTTAAGAGTTAGAGTTTGTTTACGGGCACCTTCAGGTAAACATCCCCATTGTCATCTGGTTCAGGCATGTTGCCCGCGCGCATGTTCACCTGCAGTGATGGGATGATCAACTTGGGCATGGCAAGTGTCGCATCACGTTCATCGCGCATGGTTGTAAATTCTTCTTCGCTTTTGCCTGCGCCAATGTGAATATTCTTGGCCTTTTGTTCGCCAACGGTTGTTTCCCATGCATATTCGTCGCGGCCAGGCGCTTTATAATCATGTCCAACGAAAATGCGTGTTTCGTCGGGCAGTGCCAGAATTTTTTGGATGGATTGGTACAACATTTCCGATGATCCACCGGGGAAATCACATCGCGCTGTGCCAAAATCTGGCATGAATATCGTATCCCCTACAAAGGCTGCGTCCCCAACAACATAAGTTAGGCAGGCGGGTGTGTGACCAGGGGTGTGCATAACATCGCAGCGCATTTGCCCGATATGGAATGTGTCGCCCTCTTGGAATAATTGATCAAATTGGCTGCCATCGCGTTGGAATTCCGTTCCCTCGTTAAACACTTTGCCAAATGTGTCCTGAACCAAAGTGATGCGATCCCCGATGCCAATTTTACCGCCCAGCTTTTCCTGTAAATAGGGCGCAGCAGACAGGTGATCGGCGTGCACATGGCTTTCCAATAGCCATTCAACGGTTAAATTGTTCTCCTGAATATATGCGATGACGGCATCGGCAGAGCGGGTATCCGTGCGTCCAGATGCATAATCAAAATCCAACACACTATCGACAATAGCGCATGATGATCCATTTGGGTCCTTTACCACATATGAAATGGTGAAAGTTGCGTCGTCAAAAAAGGCTGTTACTTCGGGTGACATATTACATTCTCCAAGCTTTCTTGAAAAACATATATTAATTCTTGAATGTATATCAAGGAAAAAATCATACCTTGGTGTAACAGTCAGAATTTATTGTAGAAAAATTCCCAAAATCACGATTATAAGGCCAATCGTTGATAGGAATAATGCCCCCATGTTCCATGGAATCAACTTTCGGATCGCGGCGTTCAGCTCTTCATCAGAGCTTGCGGCATTTTTGGCCTGTCGCGCCTTGATGATACACCAAGTCAACCCGACAAGACCGCTGAATGAAACAACCGCGCCACCCCAGATCAGAAAATCCATAGAAATCACCTGTTATCCTTGTTTCCTCTTGGGGTAGTCCAAATTCTTCTGCGCTTCAAGAGAAAGCCTGCTTGCACGGACCCGTTGCAGTGGATAGATGTGGCAAACACCAAAACTGATCGAGGCACAGATGGACGACCAAGTTGATAGCAGCTATCGCGTAACAGCAGATGAACTTCGCCAATTTGTGGAACGCTATGAGCGTTTGGAAATTGAAAAGAAGGATATCGCCGATCAACAAAAGGAAATCATGGCCGAAGCCAAGGGCCGTGGGTACGATACCAAGGTTTTGCGCAAAATTGTGGCACTTCGCAAACGGGATGTGAACGATATCGCTGAAGAAGAGGCCGTCTTGGCGATGTACAAAGAAGCGCTTGGAATGCACTAGCCCCTAGGGCAATAACAAACGCAAACCGGAAATGGCGCTGATGTTTGCCAAATCCGCTTCGTATTGCGCGGTTAGGTCATACACCATCTGGGCATCCCAGCCGGGCACATTCACGTCCTGTTCCAACACATCCGCACGACCAAACCGTTCGGCAAATGCGAACATGACTTTGCGCTTTTATCGTTCATTCATTTCGGGATGTTTTTCCAGATAGGCCTGAAAACGGGTGAACCCTTCTTCGCTTAAAATGTTTTCAATCAGTCTATAACTTCCAATCATGGGCGTGGAGGGTGAAAAACCACCTACCAAACGCATAAACTGCCCCCAGATAAAGGGTGTATCCTTGGTACACCAAATGGTTATCGGCAGCGCAGGAAATCGTTCGCGAATGGATTTTAACAAATCACTCCACCGCAATGCGCGCGGATCGCTTGTATTCATAATGAAATTCAAATTCTCGGTTTTCGCCTCGGCCATCATAGCGGGAATGAATGTCGTGGGATTGCGTAAGGCAAGGAACAGATGCGTTTGATCCTCCGGGAACGGTTCTACAAAACGCACCAAATTGCTGATCGGCTGCGGGTAGTGCATTGTTTTGAATTGTTTCTTTGGGGGCACCGAAAAAACCAGGGTTACCCGTATGCAGCGTGCGACACTCTTCTGGTTCACCGTTCAAAAACACGTCCAATAAAATATCGCGTGCATCCGTATCGGGGGCCGTATGATTTGATTGCATCATCCGCTAACGCAAGCGTCGTCGATTATTTTTGGGCAGTGGCAGCGCAATTTTATTTTGATGGTGCAGGTTTAGGTTGCGGCGTAGTGAATATAACAGATGATCTTCGTCCGTTTTATTCGCACCTGCTTGCAAAATGATGCGGATTTGCCCGCTTTCTTGTTTCTTTGATTTGCGATCTATATACCCTGCAGCAGTTACAGTTTCAAACACCTAGCACAATGGGAAACCCGATGCAGTCGTCCCCCGAAGTTTTGCCGAAACAACAGATGGCCACGTTTGGTTTCAACGGTTGGACCCTATGGGCATTGTGCATCACGGGCCTTGTCATGGTGCCAATCCTGACGGTGGCGACCTTGGCATTGTTTCCGACTGAAAATATTTGGCCCCATCTGTTGAACACAACGCTACCGCGATATTTTCGTACTACCGTTTCATTAATGATCTCTGTTGGTCTTGGCGCTGCTGCCGTGGGGACGGTGACGGCGTGGTTAATTGCACGTTACCGCTTTGTCGGGGCAGGCTGGCTAGAATGGGCGCTTTTGATGCCATTGGCGATCCCTGCCTATGTGGGCGCATATGCACTGGTGGATTTATTAGAATATGCAGGCCCCGTACAAACCGCATTGCGCGGTGTGTTTGGTTGGGAAACTGCGGGCGATTATTGGTTCCCTGAAATCCGATCCTTCCCTGCGGCCTGTTTTGTGCTGACCTTTGCGCTGTACCCGTATGTCTATTTGCTGGCGCGGGCCGCATTTCGGGATCAATCATCGGCCTCTGATGATGTTGCGAAATCATTGGGGCGTGGCGCGGTTGCTCGGTTCTGGCGGATTGGTTTGCCCTTGGCCCGTCCAGCAATCGCCGCGGGCGCCGCCATTGTGATGATGGAAACTGTCAATGATTTCGGCACTGTGGATTATTTTGCAGTTCAGACTCTGACCACAGGCATCTTTAGCGTATGGTTACAATCGGGCAATGCAGGCGGTGCTGCGCAATTGGCCTGTGTCATTTTGGCCGTAATCATTGTTTTGGTCAGTCTTGAGAAATCAGCCCGTAGGCGCATGAAGTTTTTCAATTTGTCCACGCTGCATCGGGGCGTGGACAAAACGCGACTGACAGGACGGCGTGGTGTGATTGCATTAACCTTATGCGCGCTGCCTGTATTGATTGGATTTGTCATTCCCACATCCGTTTTGGGATGGCACGCGTTGAACCATTTGGATGAATGGACCAACCCCGCATTGATCAAGGCGCTGCTGAACACATTGCGCGTGGCGACAATCGCCGCGCTGATCACCGTTTTTGCAGGTGTTGTCATGGTCTATGGCGTCCGCCTTGCACGATCTGAGACACCAAAACGGTTGTTGCCTATCACCTCAGTCGGGTATGCCGCGCCGGGTGCTGTTTTGGGGGTTGGCATTTTGATCCCACTGGCATGGTTTGACAACCGTTTGGCCGATGCGATTTGGGAACAGACTGGATATGACATCGGACTTATTCTAACAGGGACGTCCGCCGCGATCATCTACGCCTATTGCGTCCGATTTTTTGCGATTGCGCAGGGGGCAGCGGATGCGGCGATGGGGCGCGTTTCACCCAATTTGGCAAATGCGGCGCGCTCCCTTGGGCGCAACCGATTGCAAACATTGAAAGAGGTCTATTTCCCTCTGATGCGCGGATCAGTAGGCTCAGCATTGCTGTTGGTGTTCGTGGATTGTGTCAAAGAGCTTCCTGCAACGCTTTTGTTGCGGCCGTTTAACTACAATACCCTTGCCACATTGGTCCACGAGCAGGCCAGCCTTGAAAACCTATCTCAGGCGGCACCTGCATCACTCTATATAATTTGTGTCGGACTTTTGGCCGTTCTCTTTTTGGCGAAGACCAATAAATAAAAAAATTCAAAAAATGCGTTTTTCGCTCTTGCAAGAGCGGGGCGCATTATTTAATTACCCGCGGAGTGCCCCTATAGCTCAGCTGGTAGAGCAACTGATTTGTAATCAGTGGGTCGGGAGTTCGAGTCTCTCTGGGGGCACCATTTCAGCCAGTAAAACATGACAAAATACACCATAGTTGGTGTTTGGACCATTTTTCGGGACCGCTTTTGGGACCACTTGGTCGGTTTTTGCCGTAAATCGTCAAGAAGTCACGAACACCCCACTTGCATCCCGTGATGATAGCTCCGACATTCAGAGCATGGAGCAGGACATGGCAAAACTCCCACCTTACGTATTTCGACGACCCAATGGCTCGTATCGGTACAAGCGAAATGTGCCAAAGAAGCTTCGTCCGCTAATCGGCAAAGACACACTGTACCGCCAA
>JAAEZW010000437.1 GCA_018222665.1 Paracoccaceae bacterium | reverse complement strand
GGGGCGCCTCTGGTGGTTTGGGATCATACGCGATCCAATTGATCAACGCGGCAGGCGGCAATGCGATTGGCGTGATTTCTGATGAAAGCAAGCGTGACTTTGTCATGAACTTGGGTGCCAAAGGCGTGTTGAACCGCAAGGATTTCAACTGCTGGGGACAGCTGCCCACAGTGAACACACCCGAATATGCCGAATGGTTCAAAGAGGTGCGCAAATTCGGTAAGGCGATTTGGGACATCACGGGCAAGGGCAACAATGTTGACATGGTGTTTGAACACCCTGGTGAATCCACGTTCCCCGTATCAACATTTGTCTGTAAAAAAGGCGGCATGGTTGTGATCTGTGCGGGCACCACTGGGTTCAACTGTACCTTTGACGTGCGTTACATGTGGATGCATCAAAAACGTCTACAGGGCAGCCACTTTGCTCACCTGAAACAGGCCGCATCTGCGAACCGGTTGATGGTGGAACGCCGCTTGGATCCGTGCATGTCAGAAGTGTTTCCATGGGCTGAAATTCCAGGCGCGCACATGAAGATGATGAACAACCAACACAAACCAGGCAACATGTCCGTTTTGGTGCAATCTCCACGCACGGGCTTGCGTACACTTGAGGATGTGTTGGCAGGATAATCCCCTCTGGCGCTTTGTCATGCCGCGCAGTAGGGTCGCGGCATGACACTTCCTGCGGTAACCTTTTCTGACGATCAAGCCGAAGCTTTTGACAGTCTCAGCGCCATGCTGCGACAGTCAGGGATCGATTTGGACGACAGCCTGTTGATGCCACCTCGCGACAGCACGTCAAGCGTTATGGCCGTGATGGGCAAGGCGGGGTCGGGAAAAACGCTACTGCTCGCGCATCTTTACAACGCGCTTGCCAAGGCGGGCGTCGAGGTGATTTCGGGGGATTACGAAAGCCGTCGTCGGCGTGATAAACGCACACTTGCCATTCTTGCGCCCACGAATAAGGCGGCAAGTGTTTTGCGCATTCGCGGTGTGCCTGCGACGACAATCCACAGAATTCTTTACACCCCTGTTTATGATCCTGAATATGAACGCATTGCCGAATGGCTTGCGGGTGAAATCGAACGCCCCGAAGTAGAAGGTTTGACGGACGAGGCGTTAACGCGCGCGCATGAGTTTTATCAAAACAACAAGTCAATTCCTGGGGCCTTGGCCGCTGCGGGTTTGCGAAGTTCTGATTTCATCACTGGATGGAAACGGCGGGAAAATCCATTGGACATTGGGTTTGTGGACGAAGCATCCATGTTGGATGATCGTCAATTCGACGATTTGAAAGAAATTTTTCCAACCTTGATTGTTTTCGGGGATCCTGCTCAATTGGCGCCTGTGAACCAATCTGGGAACATGGTTTTTGACACGTTGTCTGAACCGCGCAAGTTGACTTTGGAACGTGTGCATCGCCAAACACAGGACAGCCCAATTTTGGATTTGGCCCACGCATTGGCGGATCCCCAGTTGGAATTCCATGATTTTGAACAGATGATTCAGGATGTTGCCCAGCAGGATGATCGCGTGCAATGGGGCCAACGGGTTGAGGTCGATTTGATGGCCCGCTCGCCCGTGCTGGTGTGGCGCAACGCAACGCGTATTCGCCTGATACAAGCATTCCGAACGGTATATGACGCCCCCGATGATAGCCTGTTGGCGGGCGAACCATTGATCTGTGATGGCATTGAACTCCCAATGAAGCATCGCAAAAAGCGGATTGATCTTGAAGCGCGTGGTTTGATCAAGGGGGCTCAGGTGATCTACCTTGGTTCGGGGCGAAAACCTGG
>JAAEZW010000436.1 GCA_018222665.1 Paracoccaceae bacterium | reverse complement strand
CCCCACCCCATCAAACAAGACCTGTAATAGGCAACTGGATCGGCACCGATCATCGCTTCAGGCATTGGCGCGGGTTGGGCAAGGAAAAACCAATGGTAATAGGCACGCGCCACATCTGCATTCAAATCATTCAACAGCAAATGCGTTGGGACAATATCCATCACAGTAATGCTTTTGATCCGTTGGGGGATATCCAGTGCCATGCGATGCGCGGTGCGCCCACCCCGATCGTGTCCCACCACATGAAACCGATCAATCCCAAGATGATCCATCAGTGCAATCGGATCCCGCGCCATTTCCCGAAACGAATAATCCGCCACCTCAGCAGGTTTGTGAGAGGACCCATAGCCGCGCAAATCAGGACAGATCACCCGATACCCCTGCGCCAGTATGGGCGCAATATAGCCCCACATCGCATGCGTTTGCGGAAATCCGTGCAATAACAACACGGCATCCCCCGCCCCGCCCATGCAATAATGAATGCACCCCGTGGGCAAATCCACATCCTGTGCTTTAAATCCGTTGAACATTGATCACCTGCTGTTTTTCAATTTTCACGCACTATCGCGCCAATCTTGGGGCCAAATCAACTTTTTTCAAAAAGTAACCTTGACGTTACATTATTGTATGCCTTATATGTAACCCATAGGTTACCAAACAAGGAATTTTATTATGCTTACGTCTGACTCACTTTCTACATTTCGTCGTATTATGTTTGCGATTACGGGATTGACCTGCCTTGCCTATGCGGTGTTGGCATTATTGCAGATGCGTCCTGATCCCTTTCCGTTTTGGATCCCCGGCAGTCTGGGACTTATCAGTGCGGCCCTGATCTTTGCCCTGGCATCAGCTGCGGGACGCAAGAGTGCACAACAGGCTTTTGATGAAGGTTATATCATGGACAAACGCCGCGCCGAGGCACATGCGTTTTGGATTGCATTGATGTTGTACCCGATATTTGGGATCCTCATGACCACAGGCGCAGTTGCCCTACCCACGGCATTTGCGGCGATGGGGACCCTGACGGGGGCGGCCTATCTATTGCTGTTCACCTATTACGATGCGATGGGGCGCGAATGAAACTGATCGTCCACGTCACCGAAATTAGAAAAGCCAAAGGCCTGACCCAAGCGGATCTGGCCAAATTGGCAAATGTATCGCGCAAAACCATCAATACGATCGAAAACAACGTCTTTGTCCCGTCGACCAATTTGGCGCTGACCTTGGCCAAGGTTTTGGACGTATCGGTGCATGATTTGTTTGAATTGCCTGATACAGACAGTCATTAACTCTGAGTTCATCCAAGGATAGGCAGACACAGACCAACCGCGCTGCCTTTGGTCGGCTGGGGCCCTGCCCTAGCCTGCCAGTTTGTCCAATATGCGGGCCCAGCTGCGGATGCCTTTGTGGAAACTTTCCATGTCGTATTTTTCGTTCGGGCTGTGCAGTTGGTCGTCATCTTTGCCAAATCCGATCAACAGCGGGTCGCGTCCCGTGATCTCTTGGAAATATCCCGCAATTGGGATGGACCCACCACACCCAATAAAGGCCGCGGGGATATCCCATTCTTCGGATAATGCCTGACGCGCTGCTTCGAATTCGGGAGCATCGATTGACATATGCGATGCAGGTCCCGTTCCATGATCCAAAAATTCAACCTGGCAATCGGCAGGCACCATGGCACGTACCATGGCACGAAAATCTTCACGAATTTTAGTGGGGTCCTGTTCCCCCACCAAACGGAAGGATACCTTGGCCGAGGCAGAACTGGGCAGAACGGTTTTAAATCCTTCACCTATATAC
>JAAEZW010000031.1 GCA_018222665.1 Paracoccaceae bacterium | reverse complement strand
CGATGACACGGGCCTGCGTGGCAAATCGGGGCCTCTCTCTGTGCAAAACTCACGTCTGACCCGCGATGTTGTTGACAAATGGGTCGATGCGGCAGTGAGCGCGGGATATAAGCGCAATCCTGATTATAACGGCGCGGATCAGGAAGGCGTTGGGTATTTCCAACTGACTATGAAGGGTGGTCGGCGGTGCTCGTCGGCCAAGGCGTATTTGTCGGATGCGCGGGGACGGCCCAATCTGGAAATTATTACGGATGCCCAAACCGAAAAAGTGATCATTAATGATGGCCGTGCCATGGGCGTACGCATCCGCCGCCACGGACAGATGCAAACAATCACGGCCCGTGCCGAAGTTATCCTGAGCGCAGGCGCAATTGGATCACCGCAAATCCTGATGCTTTCCGGGATTGGTGCGGGGGATGAATTGTCCCAACACGGAATTAATGTGGTCTCTGATCTTCAGGGGGTTGGCAAAAATTTGCAGGACCATTTGCAAGCCCGCCCCGTTTTTAAAACGACGCTAAGCACGATTAATACGGAAACAAACAATATTTTTAAACAGGGTTTGATCGCGGCGCAGTATGCGTTGACGCAGCGCGGCCCGATGACCATGGCGGCAAGTTTGGGCACAGGGTTTTTGAAAACCGAAGATCATTTGGAAACCCCAGACATCCAATTCCACATTCAACCTTGGAGCGCGGATAAGCCTGCCGATGGGCCTCATAAATTTTCGGGCTTTACTGCCTCTGTTTTGCAACTGCGCCCAGAAAGTGCAGGACATCTGTCGCTTCGTTCGGCAAACATGGACGATCATCCAGAAATCCACCCAAACTATTTGGCAACGGATACGGATTGCCGCAAGATCGTGAAGGGCATTCAGATTGCGCGTCGTATTGCCCAAGCCGAACCGTTGAAATCATATATCACGGAAGAACATGCACCAGGTGCCGGTGTTGCAATGGATGATGATGTCGCAACCCTCGATTGGGCACGCCGTACCTCGGTTACGATTTATCATCCGACAGGAACATGCAAAATGGGGATTGATCCGATGGCCGTGGTCGATCCCGCACTGCGCGTCAAAGGCGTGCGCGGTTTGCGCGTCGCCGACGCCTCAATTATGCCGCGCATCGTCAGCGGCAATACAAATGCACCCGCAATTATGATTGGCGAAAAGGCCAGTCAGTTGGTGTTGGAGGATGCGCGATGAACGCTACGTCCTCATTTCATGAAGTGGTTTTCCAATTCGAGCTTGGGATTAGCCCACTTTTAAATACTGCCGAGACATCCCCCTCAATCTTGGCAGCAATGATAACTCGCACGAGGGATACAGCATCAAGGGAGGTAATTTGATGTTTAATCTTAAAACTCTAACGGCAGGGGCGGCGGCCCTTACCATGATGGCGTCGGCGACATTCGCTGAAACTGTCATTCGTGTACAATCTGTACTCGGAAACTCAACTGATGAGGTCAGAATGGTTGAGAGCTTTGCTCAAGACGTATTTGACCTAACAAATGGGTCTGTGAAAATTGAAATCTTGCCAGCGGGAGCCGTTGTTGGCCCACGTGACATCATCGACGCGGTTGACGCGGGTCTTGTCGAAGCGGGCTTCGCATGGACGCACTACTGGGGTGGTAAACACCCAGCGGCAAACTTATTTGGCGCACCAATCGCAGGTGCTGGCGTAGGTCTAGATAACCAGGCATTCTTATCATGGTTCCAGTATGGCGGCGGTAAAGAACTATATGACCGCTTGTGGGACGAGATGGGCGTAAACGTAAAAGGCTTTATGCTGCAGCCAGTTGGTCCGGAAGCATTGGGTTGGTTCCCAGAGCCAATCGCATCTATGGATGACTTCCGTAAACTACGCTTCCGCGCGCCTCCCGGTATGGTTGGTGCAGCCTACAATGAAATTGGCGTTGCAGCCGTTGCAATGGGCGGTGGTGACATTCTACCAGCACTTGAAAAAGGCGCGATCGATGCGGCTGAATGGTGCTGCCCGAAGCCTGACTCAGTCTTTGGTTTCCAAAAAGTGTTGAAGCACTACTACTTACAGGGTTTGCACCAAGTAACTGTTAATGCGGATATGTACTTGAACCGCGACGTTTATAATAGCTTGTCTGCCTCAGAGCAGAAAGCACTTGAAGTTGCGGCGAATGCATCATTGTCAAAGTCTCTATCCTACCGGATCTATGAAAATGGTAAAGCTCTGAAAGATTTGACTGAAAACCATGGTGTGCAGTTGCACGATACGCCTGCTGAGTATTTCTCAGAATATATGGCGGCTGCGAAAAAACTTCTGGAAGAAGCCGCGGCTGATAATGCCTTCTTTGCTGAAGTATGGCAGTCTCAAAAAGACTTCGCTGACATCGCAGTACCTTTCTGGGCGGGTGCACAGGCATCAAACGCAGGTTTGGGTAAAGCGCATGCGGACACACTAAAGTAATCAATTGATTACATTTGCGGAGCCCTTGGGCTCCGCAGTTCTTTTATTTTGGTAAACGCGTGGGACCGCTTTTTCCTAAATAAAAATACTCGCGAAAACGCGAGTGACGGAGAGGGAGATCAAACCATGGCAGAAGAGGTAATACCCGACGATCTAGAGATCGCGGATGAACTGATTGCTGAACGCCGCCAAGAAAAGCCTGGGGAAACCCCCGAGGATATGACGCCATGGCAGCGCCCGATTACAGGTACGATTGACGTTCTAAACGATTGGGCCGGTAAACTACTATGTTTGTTGATGATCCCTCTAATCGGCGTTGTGGTAATTGAGGTATTTTCCCGCAATGCCTTTGGCATTATGGCAGACTATGGATGGGATGACACAGCGCGCTCATTGGGTTTGGGTCCAACACAGTTCGCCTATGACATCAGCCGCATGATCGCAGGCGTCCTATTCATGGGCGCCGCGGGTTATGGTTTGATGCGGGGTGTGCACATCCGCGCTGATTTCCTTTATCGTAATTGGAGTGACAAGACGCAGGCCACTGTGGACGCCGTTCTTTACATGGCGTTTTTCATTCCATCGATGATCTTCTTCACAATTATCGCCGCCCAATACTGGGAACTGGCCTATCGCACAGGCGAAACTGCATTTGATAGCCCGTGGGAACCAGTATTGTGGCCTGCGCGTTTAGCGATGCCAATTGGTGGTCTTTTTCTAACCCTTCAAGGGATCCCTGAACTGTTCCGTGCATTCCATAAAATGGGTAAAGCGCGTGAACGCTATTTTGTCATGGTGCTTCCTGTTTACTTGATTGCCTTAGTGTGGTTGATCATGGCCGTGTTTATGCCTGATATTACGCCGGGCGGTGAATGGTTCACGGAGCTAATGAAAGCCCGTCCTGGACTTTCTAAACCGATAATCGGTTTAATTATGCTGGCTGTGATGATCTTTGTGATCTTTATCGGGTTCCCGATTTCGTTTACCTTGATCTTCTTGGCGTTTATCTTTGGTATTTGGGGATCAAACTTTAAATTGACCACATTGTTGATGACGTTGAACACAAACTCAACAATGTTGAATGACCAGTTGATGGCGGTTCCATTGTTTATCCTGATGGGGATTGTGATGGAGGCGGCAGGCCTGATGGAGCGGTTGTTCGCATCCATCCAAATGATAATGGCCCGCGTGCGCGGATCGCTCTACATCGCGGTACTGATTGTGTCGACAATCTTTGCCGCCGCAACAGGTATTGTTGGGGCCTCTGTAACCCTATTGGGTATCATGGCGGGGGCAACGATGAGCCGGTCGGGTTATAACGTGAAACTGGCTGCTGGTACTATTACAGCTGGTGGCACACTGGGTATTTTGATCCCACCATCCATCATGTTGATCGTATTGGGCCCTGTGCTTGAGGTCTCGACATTGGACTTGTTCCGCGGCGCATTCATTCCCGGCGCGTTGTTGGCATCCCTTTATCTGTTGTACACCTTGGGCCGTTGCTGGCTGAACCCTGAGCTGGGTCCAGTATTGTCCGAGGAAGATCAGCCCAAAACGTCTGATTTCTACGGTGCAGAAGTCGCCTTGATTTCGATGGGTGTCCTTACGATCTGCCGCGTCTTTGGCTTGGGGATCGGTGGTGCGTTCGGCGGGATCATCCCGTTTGGTGGCCTGATCGTATTGGCGGCGGTCATCG
Source organism: Paracoccaceae bacterium (assembly GCA_018222665.1). Classification (GTDB taxonomy): domain Bacteria; phylum Pseudomonadota; class Alphaproteobacteria; order Rhodobacterales; family Rhodobacteraceae; genus HIMB11. The sequence continues at coordinate 8,133 of JAAEZW010000031.1, read as the reverse complement.
CCTTGGCACTGCGTGCGTATCGCAACCTTTCTGTCCTGCGCATTGCGATGCCCTTGGCGATCCTGTTCCACGGCTACATGATTGTTGCGAATATGGATGCTGGTATTCCATGGATGTCTGTTGCGATGTTCGGATTAATGATCATCTTGGCTGTACTAGCTATGCCAATTTATCGCGCGGACGCGGCTGATCGCTTCTCATTCTCTGATCTTTGGGATGAATTTTTCGCAGGCCTCATGCCACCAACCATTTTGATCTCCTTTGCTTTGGGTTCAATCCTTCTTGGACTTGCCACGCCTGCCGAGGCGGCTGCAATGGGGGCATTTGGCGCAATTCTATTGTCCCTTATGTATCGCAAATTCACCTTCCCTGGGTTCTTTGACAATTTGATCAAGTCGCTGGAAATCACGGTTCTGATCATGTTCCTGGTTGCGGCGTCAAACTTCTTTGGTGCGGAATTCTCATCCCTTGGAACGCCCAAGATGATGACCGAACTACTGCTTGGTCTGGACATGTCACCCTACTTGATCCTGATCTTGGTCATGGCCTTGATATTTGTTCTAGGCTGGCCATTGGAATGGGTTCCGATCGTGTTGATTGTTGTGCCAATCCTATTGCCGACGGTTGAAAAATTGGAACTGCATGGTTTGGACCGCTATGACCTGATGGTGTGGTTCGGCATCCTTGTTGCCGTGAACTTGCAAACGGCTTGGTTGTCTCCGCCCGTGGCGCTGTCTGCCTACTTCCTAAAGGGCGTGGTACCGAACTGGGATTTGAAAGACATCTATCTGGGCATGATGCAATTTATGCTGATCCAACTTGTTGGTCTGATCCTGATCCTTGTCTTCCCGCAGATTGTTCTGTGGCTCCCTAACCAGGTGTTTGGAGGGTAAGAGCGCAATATGGCAAGATCCACTTTATCCTACCAAAAATGGCCCCTGATCGTCACTGTTGTCGGTCTTGGGCTATCTGGATGGCTTGGTTGGGCGACCACGGGGACATATGGGGGCATGCTCAGCTTTCTCTTCGTGGGCGCGATCTTGGCGGCATTGGAAATTGCATTGTCGTTTGACAATGCAATCGTGAATGCAAACAAGCTTGAGGAAATGACGCCCGTTTGGCAGCGTCGGTTTTTGACATGGGGCATATTGATCGCCGTTTTCGGCATGCGCATTGTCTTTCCCTTGGCGATTGTCGCGATTTTCGCATGGATCAATCCCTTTGCTGCGATGCACTTGGCGCTGTCTGATCCGGACGAATATTCCCGCATCATCGGCGAAGCACACGGTCCGATCTCCGCCTTTGGTGGGACTTTCCTGATGATGGTCGCGCTGAAATTTTTCATTGATGAAGATAAATCAGTGGACTGGATTGTTGGATTGGAAACTCGCCTGCGTCGGGTTGGTTCAATACGTGGCTTTGAAATTGCATTCGTCTTGATCATCATCATCACGATTTGCCAATTCTTGCCTGAATACAAACATGCCGCCTTTTTGATGTCAGCCATCATGGGGCTGTTGGTGTTCATGTTGGTGGATGGGTTAGGCGCGTATTTGGACAACATCGCCAGCAACACTGCTGCCATGGGTGCACGCGGCGGGTTGGGTGCGTTTTTGTATCTTGAGGTGCTTGATGCAAGCTTCTCATTTGATGGGGTGATTGGGGCCTTTGCGCTGACCGCCAACATTCTTTTGATCGCGATCGGTCTTGGGATCGGGGCGATGTACGTGCGTTCAATGACAATCATGTTGGTTGAACGGGGGACACTGGCAGAGTTTTTGTATCTGGAACATGGGGCGTTTTATTCAATCTTTGCGCTGTCTATTATCATGTTCTTACAATCGCTCTTTCACGTTCCTGAAATTTTGACCGGTGGGATCGGTATCGTTCTGATCGGTTTGGCCTTCTACAAATCTATTCAACATAACAAAGCAAATGCCGCATCCTGATGCGGCGGCAGGAACATAGTAATGACCGTAGAGTATCTTAAAAAGGCACCGCTGCATTCACGCAGTGACGCAACAGAAACACGCGAAATCGTACGCAATATCCTTGATGATATCGAGGCAGGTGGCGATGCAAAAGCGTTGGAATATGCTGCAAAATTTGACAATTATGACGGCGAAATTATCCTGACGGATGAAGCCATCGCCGCAGCATCAGAATTGGTGCCAGAAAAAATGAAGCGCGATATTGAATTCGCACATGCCAACGTCAAAAAATTTGCCGAGGCACAAAAGTCCACAGTTTCAGATTTTGAAACCGAGGTGGTGCCAGGCCTTATCGCGGGTCAAAAGGCGATCCCTGTAAACGCAGCAGGCTGTTATATTCCAGGCGGTCGTTATAGCCATATCGCCAGTGCGATCATGACGGTGACAACGGCCAAGGTTGCAGGTTGCAACAATATTGTCGCCTGCTCTCCACCCCGCCCAGGCGTCGGTATTGCACCTGCGATTGTTTATGCGGCGCATATTTGTGGTGCGGATAAAATTTTGGCTATGGGCGGTGTCCAAGGCGTGGCTGCAATGACATTCGGCCTATTCGGATTGCCCAAGGCAAATATCTTGGTCGGTCCTGGTAACCAATTCGTAGCAGAGGCAAAACGTATGCTGTTTGGTCGTGTTGGCATTGACATGATCGCAGGCCCAACCGACAGTTTGATTTTGGCGGATGGTACGGCAGATGCTGACATCGTCGCAGCCGATTTGGTTGGTCAGGCCGAACATGGCTATAACTCACCTGTTTGGCTGGTCACCGATGATCGAGCATTGGCAGAAAAGGTTATGGATTTGGTTCCAGGCCTGATTGAGGATCTCCCAGAGGTGAACCGTGACAACGCGCGCGCCGCATGGCGTGATTACGCAGAAGTCATGGTCTGCGACACGCGCGAAGATATGGCCGCGACATCAGATGCCTATGCGCCTGAACATTTGACTGTACAGGCCCAAGATTTGGATTGGTGGTTGGATCGCCTAAGCTGCTATGGTTCGCTGTTCCTTGGTGAAGAAACAACGGTGGCCTTTGGCGACAAAGCCTCTGGCACGAACCACGTTTTGCCAACGTCTGGCGCTGCAAGCTATACGGGCGGGCTAAGTATTCATAAGTATATGAAAATCGTCACCTGGCAGCGTGCAACGCGCGAAGGATCAAAACCTGTTGCCGAAACAACTGCACGTATTTCCCGTTTGGAAGGCATGGAAGGACATGCGCGGACCGCCGACATTCGTCTACGCAAGTATTTTCCAAACGAAAACTTTGATCTGACTCCAGCGGAAGATATCTAGCATGGATCATCCTGCATCCCTTTTTGACCTGACTGGGCGCGTTGCCTGTGTAACTGGAGCTTCCTCTGGTTTGGGGAGGCGCGCTGCGCTGACCTTGGCACGCGCAGGTGCCAAGGTTGTTGGCGTCGCGCGTCGTTGGGATGCATTGGATGGATTGTGTGCAGAGATCGGTCACGCATGCGTCGGTGTTGATGCAGATGTTGCAGATCGTGTCTCATTGGACGCGACGGTCGCTCGAATTTCTGGTGCCTTTGGGGCACCCGACATTTTGATCAACGCTGCGGGTTTGAACACCCGCGAGGCGGCAGATGATGTCACGGATCAAGGGTGGGACGCGACGCTGGCGATTAATTTGTCAGCGCCTTTCTTCCTTGCTCAGAAACTTGTCCCTGCGATGCAGGAACGTGCGTGGGGGCGGATTGTGAATTTTGCGTCCCTTCAATCGTTTCGCGCCTTTCCAGGGGGGATCGCCTATGGCGCAACCAAAGGTGCCGTGACACAGATGACACGCGCAATGGCCGAGGCATGGTCGGGGCAGGGTATTACGGCGAATGCCATCGGCCCGGGGTTTTTCCCAACTGAATTGACCGCAGCTGTGTTCAACGATGATGCCCGCGCGGCCCGCAATGCGGCCCAAACATGTATTGGGCGTAATGGATGTCCAGAGGATATGGATGGTCCCATTCTATTCCTATGTTCAGAGGCCTCTGGATACGTCACGGGACAAACATTGATGGTAGACGGAGGGTTTACTGCGAAATGAAGGCATTGGTTTACACAGGCATCGAAACATTGGAAATGCGCGAGGTTACTGATCCAAACCCTGGTTCAGGTGAATGCGTCGTTCGCGTCGAAAGCGTCGGGATTTGTGGATCAGATATGCATGCATATTTGGGACACGATGATCGCCGCCCTGCGCCCATCATCTTAGGTCATGAGGTTGCAGGCGTTGCCGAAGGCGGCGCACATGACGGTGCTCGCGTTACAGTCAACCCCTTGGTCACGTGCGGAACATGTCGATACTGTACATCGGGACAGGATAACCTGTGCCCCAACCGCCAAATCATTTCAATGCAACCCAGAGAGGGGGGGTTCGCCCAAAAAATCGCCATTCCAGAACGTAATTTGGTGATAATTGACGACAGCCTGACCTTTGATCAGGCGGCATTGGCCGAACCGATTGCCTGTGGTTGGCATGCGGCACGCGTTGCCAAGGCACACCCCGCGGGCTCAGATGCCACCCGCGCATTGGTATTCGGCGGTGGTGCGATTGGAATGGGGGCCGCGCTGTCGCTGCGTGCCCAAGGAATTGAAAATGTCAGTTTGGTTGAACCAAACGGAGTACGCCGTGACTATATCACGTCGTGCTACGATATGCATGTGGTTGACCCCACGCAGGTGTCATCAAGAGATGATTATGATGTGGTGATCGACGGCGTTGGTTATGTTGCAACGCGTGAACAAGCATCCGTGTCTGTGCGCCCCGGTGGGATCATTGTTCACATTGGTTTAGGTCAGGATTTGGGTGGACTAAATATCCGCCGCATGACGCTGCAGGAAATCACCTTTACAGGAACCTACACCTATACATCACAAGACTTTCGCGATACTGCCCAGGCCATGATGGATGGCAAACTTGGTGATCTAAGTTGGACAGAAACGCGCCCGCTATCCCATGGTGCTCAGGCCTTCCAGGATATCCGTTCAGGAACCAGCAAAGCACCCAAGATAATTTTGAAACCAACCCATTGAGGAGACTTAAATGTCTGAAATTCCCCATCTTCTCGTTCATGAACACGATGACAACGTTGGTGTTGTTGTTGTTGAGGGGTTAACAGCAGGGACGGATATGCTGTGCTGTGTAACTCATGATAATTCAACGTTTCGCCTGACGTCTGGCGCGGATGTGCCGATTGGCCATAAGATCGCGCTTAAGGATCTGAAAGAGGGCGACACAGCCATGAAATATGGCGAAGACATCGGCAAAATTATCGCCGATATCCCCAAAGGTGGACACGTTCACACACACAACTGTAAAACCAAGCGCTGGTAAGGAGAAGAATTCATGGCTTCTAAGTATTCAAATATGACCGTTAAGGCCTTCCGTCGCGAAAATGGACGTGTTGGCGTACGTAACCACGTGGTGATCCTGCCGGTTGACGATATCTCAAACGCGGCCTGTGAAGCGGTTGCGAACAATGTAAAAGGCACAATGGCGATCCCACATGCCTATGGTCGTTTGCAGTTTGGTGAAGATCTGGAACTGCATTTCCGCACAATGATCGGTACAGGTGCAAACCCGAACGTGGCTGCAGTCGTTGTGATTGGGATTGAACCAGGTTGGACCAAGCGCATCGCCGATGGCATCCGCGCAACAGGTAAGCCAGTGGCAGAGTTTTCAATCGAACAAAACGGCGATTTTGAAACAATCCGCGCCGCCAGCTGGGCCGCAAAAGAGTTTGTTCATATGACGTCAGAGTATCAGCGTGAAGAATGCTCAATCTCTGAACTTTGGGTGTCAACAAAATGCGGTGAAAGTGATACAACAACGGGTCTGGGATCCTGCCCAACTGTTGGAAACATGTACGACAAATTATTGCCAGAAGGGATCACAGGATTCTTTGGTGAAACATCTGAAATCACAGGTGCGGAACACATTTGTCAAAAACGTGCAATCAACAAAGAAGTTGGTGAGCGTTGGTACAAAATGTGGAAAGCGTATCAAGACGACGTTATCTTTGCGCACCAAACAGATGACCTATCTGACAGTCAGCCAACCAAAGGTAACATCGAGGGCGGCCTAACAACGATTGAGGAAAAAGCACTTGGCAACCTAGAGAAAATCGGTCGTACGTCACAGTACATTGATATCCTAGAGCCAGCAGAAGCACCTAAATCAGGCAACGGTTTGTACTTTATGGACAGTTCGTCTGCGGCCGCGGAATGTGTAACATTGATGGCAGCGGGCGGTGCGGTCATCCACACCTTCCCAACAGGTCAGGGTAACGTTGTGGGTAACCCAATCGTTCCAGTGATCAAAATCACGGCAAACCCACGCACTGTGCGCACCATGAGCGAACACGTAGATGTGGATGTGTCTGGCATCTTACGCCGTGAAATGACAATCGACGAAGCAGGTGATGAGTTGATTGACATGATCTGCCGCACAGCAAACGGACGCAACACAGCAGCCGAAGCATTGGGACACCGCGAATTCTCAATGACGAAACTGTATCGTTCTGCGTAAATCACAAAGGGCGGCTGATTGGCCGCCCTTTTCCTTAGGATGCTGTAGACAGCGTCTTTATCCCAACCGCCTCGTTCAAAAATAGATCAGGCGCGCATGTTTCTGATAATTCAATTTTGGCCTTTACGTTTTGGGACTCGAGATTGGCCTCGGTCTCGATCAGGGAAAAGACACCTTCGCAGATTTGTCCGTTTGTGCGCACCACTTGCACAGGATTACCTGCCACAACCCCGACACTGTCTGCATCCACCAACTGATCGACGTATACGAATGTCTCTACACTTTTTTCTGTGGGGTCATAGATTTCTGCGGCTTGGCTTCCTTGTGCAACACAATCCCCGATATTGGCGTTGAAATTCAACAAAACCCCGTCAAAGGGTGCGCGTAATGTCAGCGCCTCTAGGTCCAATTCGCGTGCTTGTAATTCCAGCTCACCAATCTCTAACGCGATTTCGGCGCGTCCTTTGGCGGCCTTGGCGCGTTCAAGTGCTTCTTCGGCGCGCTGCACAACAAAGGTTGCGTCCAATTTGCGCCGCTCTGCCGCGTCGAGTGTGGTTTCATTCACCAGACCCCGTTGGAACAATACGCGTGTGCGGTCATATTCACGGTTTACGAAATCTTGTTCTTCGCTGACACGTGCCACATCTGCATTCGCAACTGTGATCGCGAACGCGCGTTCGCTGACGGCGGCTGTCAAATCACTTAGGCGCACTTGTGCGGTTTTATGTGCCAAATTCGCGCCGCGATCATCCAGCTGAACTAAAATTTGCCCTGCCGTTGCTGTGCCTGATTTGATCGCATCGCTTGACAGTGATGTGATGCATCCGCGCGCCTCATAAGACAGGCCTGTTTTGTTGTTGGCAACAACGGTACCTGCGAGGTTGATGGAATTGAATTCCTCCTCTGCCAGCGCGGGAGAGGCGAGGAGCGAAAGTGCAAATGCAAAGTGTTTGTACATGTGTCAATCTACCTGTTGTTCTGCCCTAGAACGTTGATGCAGATCGCCACATAGTCAAGAATTTAGTGTGTCCACAGGTCAAACATACGTCCCGCGTAGGGCCTGATATACAACCGCCGTGGCAACATTCGACAGGTTAAGCGATTTCACCCGATCATTGCGCATTGGAACGTGGAACATCCGATCCTGCATCTGTGCGCGCAAGTCCTTGGGTAGTCCCGAGGATTCTTTGCCAAATATCAAATAGGCGTCGTCAGGATATCTGGGCTCGTAAAAGCTTCGCTCTGCGTCCTCTTCAAACAAAAATAACGCATCGTGATCAGGCTTTCGTGTTTCAATAAAATCATCCCAGCTGTCATATTCGCTAAGCTTCACGAACTGCCAATACCGTGTTCCTGATCTTGCAACAGTTTTGTCGTCCAATGAAAATCCGTAGGGTTTTATCAGGATCAATTCCAGATCAAGCGCGACGCACGTGCGACCGATAGATCCCGTATTGAACGGGATTTCAGGTTCAAAAAGGACAACTTTCATCATGCGCTAGAATTAGTTTCCCTGCAGGGCAGTCAATAACGTGTCTAGATTATGTTCAAACATTGCCAAATAACTGGTCGCCGGTCCGCCGCGTTCGGATAGGGCATCAG
>JAAEZW010000435.1 GCA_018222665.1 Paracoccaceae bacterium | reverse complement strand
GCCACGCCCATTTCGACCTGCTCTTGAATAACTGAACGGTTGATGTCGTCGGCAATTTCGCCGTCGATTTCAACGCCACGGTTCATGGGGCCTGGGTGCATCACGATTGCATCGGATTTTGCAAAACCCAGTTTCGCGCGATCAAGCCCGTAGCGGTGATAATATTCCCGTTCAGATGGGATAAACCCACCGTCCATACGTTCTTTCTGCAGGCGTAGCATCATCACGACATCGACGTCCTGCAGGCCCTCTTCCATGTCGTGGTAAACCTCGACACCCAATTCGGCTACATCGGGCGGCATCAGCGTTGCTGGTCCAACCAAACGCACACGGTTTTCCATTTTCCCCAATAGGATCAAATTTGAACGCGCGACGCGCGAATGGACGATGTCGCCACAAATCGCGATATTCAGGCGATGCAGACGTCCCTTGGCACGCATGATCGTCAGCGCATCCAACAGGGCCTGCGTGGGGTGTTCGTGTCGCCCATCGCCTGCATTCAACACCGCGCAGTTCACCTTTTGTGCCAAAAGATCAACCGCCCCAGATTGGGGGTGGCGCACGACTAACAAATCGGGATGCATGGCATTTAATGTCAGTGCCGTATCAATCAGGGTTTCGCCCTTTTTGATCGAACTGGCCTGCATGGCCATATTCATCACAACCGCGCCCAGTCGTTTGCCAGCCAATTCAAAACTGGCCTGCGTGCGGGTTGAGTTTTCAAAAAACATGTTGATTTGCGTTAATCCAGCAAGCGTGGGGTCAGGCCGCTCGGCTTTGCGGTTTTGCTCTACATAGGCGTTGGCAAGATCCAATATCTCTGTGATGGCCTCTGGTCTTAGCGGCTCAATCCCCAAGAGGTGTTGACTGGTAAAGCTCATGTTTGCCCTCACATTTGGTAGTTGGGACTTACACATAAGCGCGATTTGGCACAAGGGGTGCTTTTCCTTTCGATATGGCCAAGCTAGTTTAATACCATGGAATCGCAGTTGGATTGGCATCAGGCCAAGGCATTACTTGAATGGCAGATTGAACTGGGCGCGACCGAGGCGATCTTGGACGCGCCTGTGAACAGGTTTGAATTAACCGATAAGGCCCCTTCCAAAGAGCCAGCCAAGGCGCAAAAACAAACACACGCCCCACGTGTCGAAGAGGTTGATCCCGTTGCGGTTGCCGAAATGGCAGCAGCTGGGGCGCAGGATTTGGCCGGTTTGAAACAGGCCATGGCGCAGTTTGAACATTGTCAGTTGAAACGCGGTGCACGGCAATTGGTCTTTGCCGATGGAAACCCAGATGCCAAAATCATGATTGTAGGAGAAGGCCCAGGTCGTGACGAAGATATGGAGGGACGTCCGTTTGTTGGTCGTGCTGGTCAATTATTGGATCGGATGTTTGCAGCGATTGGATTGTCACGTACGGCTGATGACGCAGATTCCAGCATTTATATCACCAATGTTGTGCCGTGGCGTCCGCCGCAAAACCGTGATCCAAGCCCGATTGAAATTGACATGATGCTTCCGTTTTTGCGGCGGCATATTGCACTGGCCAAGCCTGAAATTATCGTTGCGATGGGTAACATTTCCTGTCAGGCATTATTGGGAAAACGCGGTGTAACCAAACTTCGCGGACAATGGGCAACAGGATGTGGTGTTGACGTTATGCCCATGTTCCATCCCGCATATTTGTTACGCAATCCTTTGGCCAAACGCGAAGCATGGCAGGATTTGCAAGCCGTTCAAAAGAGGATCAGATAAACCCGTGTCACGAATTGATGAAAGCAAAGAATTCATTGCAACGCGCATCGCCGTT
>JAAEZW010000434.1 GCA_018222665.1 Paracoccaceae bacterium | reverse complement strand
GATATATTTCGTAGCGCTTTCAGATTTCGCACACAATTGTATTATATGATCGACTGAGAACTGTGTTCTTTCACTAGGTTCGAGACACAGTGTCGAACACCTGAAACTCACCATATCAACACACAAAAAAGTGTGTTTGTTTTATATTTCCGCTACTATGATCATGGCACGAAACCATTTAAGATTTCGGCTAATTCAATAGATTTCTCATCATGGATGGCATGTGCAGTATCTGGAATAATATGAAGCTGAGAGTTTTTTATCCGATCATGCAAAAGATCAATTTGTGCTCTATTGTACGTCCTGTCTTCAGTCCCCCAAATAATCAGCGTTTCCGCTTGGATACGACCTAAGTCATTATGTCGATCCCATGATTTCATGGCATCCAAGCCATGAAGCATCGTTTTTAAGTTAGCTTGCTTAGCAAGATCAGCACATGCTTGATGAAATGGACTATCTGTTAGCTCCTTAAACCAAGTCGCAGAAATTCGCTCTGCAGCAATGTCGGCACCCTCATTGGTTATTCGTGATTTAGACTCATCAATAGTTTCAAATCGTCCTGGTAATGCACCTATAGAACCGGTGCTGTACAATATTAATTTTCGAACATTTTCGGGCTTTGAAATAGCGATCTCTTGCGCAACCATTCCTCCCATAGAATGCCCTAATAGATCAAATTTACGCAGCTTGTTTTCTGACGCAAAATCCAAAACGAATGTTGCCATAGCCTCAATTGTGGAAACCGGCTCAAGATGGCTATTTTCTCCGAAACCTGGCAAATCTACCGCGTAAACAGATTGATTAGATAGATGAGGCAGCAAATTTGCCCACTGACTGCTGCCTCCCAAGTATCCATGCACCAAGATTAGTGCTGTCATCTACGCCCACCTTGAACTATGCGATCCAAAATCATGGCGCAGAACAAGATACAGAATCCTGCCAAAATCCCCTGACCAACATTGGCATATTGGAGTGCCTCCAAAACATCTTCGCCGAGGCCTTTCGCACCGATGAGTGAAGCAACTACAACCATTGCCAGCGATAGCATGATTGTCTGATTGACACCTGCTCTTATGGAGGGTGCGGCTAAAGGCAAATCAACTTTAGTCAACAAATACCATTTACTAGCGCCAAATGAGGCTGCCGCCTCACGTACGGACTCTGGCACTCCTCTTAAGCCCAAGACAGTTAATCGTACGACGGGCGTACCGCCAAAAATCATCGTGGTAACAACTGCAGCCGGCTTTCCAGTACCAAAAAACGCAATTACAGGGATCATGAAAACAAAGGCGGGCATCGTTTGCATAAAGTCCATAATTGGCTGAATGACTGCATATAATCTCTGTCTACGAGCACAAAACATACCTAATGGGATGCCAATAATAATTGATAAACAAGCTGCTGTTCCCAACAAGGCAAGGGTGGTCATTGCTTTCTCCCAAAAACCCAGTAGCCCCATGTAAGATAAAAATGCTGCTGTGTAGATAGCCATACGAGGACCTGCAGACAAATGCGTTAAAAGGATTAGTAAACTAGCAACAACAATCCAAGGTGTCCCAACAAAAATCGTTTCTAGCGCATCCAAGATCATGCGGATAAAGCGCGTAATCGCATCAAAAAACGCTTCACCATTCAATACACAGTATTCAAAAAACCGCTCTACGTAACTGATCGCCCCTAGTCGAAGATCAGGATTTGTAGGAAAATCTGCAAGGAATTCTAGTCGATTAGGAAAACTATAGTGTATTACGGCCGCCACAACGACCAAACCCATGAATATTAAACTCACCACACAAGCCAAAATTGAAAATC
>JAAEZW010000433.1 GCA_018222665.1 Paracoccaceae bacterium | reverse complement strand
GAAGAAAGTGCCTCTGTCGTTGTGATGGATTGTAAAACAGGGGCGCTGCGCGCAATTGCCTCTGCCCCCAGTTATGATCCGAACAAATTTGTGCGCGGCATTTCATATAATGATTATAATGAATTGCGCGATAATGATCACAGGCCACTTGCCTCAAAAACCGTTCAGGATGCCTATCCACCTGGATCAACCTTTAAAATGGTGACAGTACTAGCCGCACTCGAAAATGGAACAATAACGCCAGAAGACACATTTTTTTGCCCCGGTCATTTGGATGTTTCCAATCGGCGCTTCCATTGCTGGAAAGGCGGCGGGCACGGAAAAGTCGATCTGGTGACGTCGCTGAAAGAAAGCTGTGACGTATATTATTATGAATTGGCGTTGCAGGTTGGCATTGAACGCATCGCGGATATGGCCCGTCGTTTGGGCCTTGGGGAAAAACACGCGGTTCCAATGTCTGCAGTAAGTTCGGGACTTGTCCCCGACAAAGACTGGAAGGTTGCAAATCGCGGGACGAATTGGCTGATTGGGGATACGGTGGTTGCCGCGATTGGTCAGGGCTATGTGACCGCCTCACCGCTTCAACTGGCTGTGATGACCGCGCGTTTGGCCAGCGGTGTGGCACTGGAGCCGCAATTAATTCGCGCAGAAAATGGGCAAACCGCCCTTAGAACTGATTTTCCAGAACTGGATATAGATCCAAAGCATTTGAAAATCGTGCGCGATGCAATGTTCTCGGTTACGAATGATCGCAAGGGAACGGCCTATTCATCCCGCATCATCGCGGATAACGCACGGATGGCTGGAAAAACAGGAACCAGTCAGGTCCGCAATATTTCCGAAGCCGAACGCCGTTCAGGCGTCATCAAAAACGAAGATTTGCCCTGGGAACGGCGCGATCACGCATTGTTCGTGAACTTTGCCCCCGCCGACAATCCTGAAATTGCCGTGTGCGTGGTTGTCGAACATGGCGGTGGTGGATCCGCAGCCGCAGCCCCAATTGCACGTGACATCACACTTCAGGCGCTTTACAATGGGGACGCCCCTCTTGAAGCCTATCCCCCAAAGGACCGCGAACGGATCGCCCAGCAGCAACGCGAAATTCGCGCAAAAATGCCTGATTTAAACGCGGTACGAAAGGCGCGCGTATGAGTTATTTAGAGTACCGCGTCAAAGCAATCCCAACAGGGTTTCGCAAAATCTTTTTCATGAATTGGGGTTTGGTTCTGTTGTTGGTTGCGGCCGCCTCGATTGGATTTTTGATGCTGTATTCCGTTGCAGGCGGACAGTGGGATCCATGGGCCAGCGCGCAAATCAAACGGTTTGGTCTTGGTCTGGCGTTGATGTTCATGGTTGCAATGATCCCCATTTGGTTTTGGCGCAATGTATCCGCTGTCGCCTACATCGGTTCCCTGATCCTATTGATCGTTGTGGCCTATTTCGGATCCGTTGGGATGGGTGCACAGCGCTGGATTGATCTTGGTTTCATGCGCCTGCAACCTTCTGAGCTCTGCAAAATAACCTTGGTTATGGTGCTTGCCGCCTATTACGATTGGCTTCCTGCTGAGCGTGTTTCAAACCCCATCTGGGTCATTTTCCCAATCATTTTAATTTTGATCCCTGTGTGCATGGTTGTCACGCAGCCCGATTTGGGCACCTCGCTCTTATTGTTGTTCGGGGGTGGTACGATGATGTTCTTGGCGGGCGTCCACTGGGCCTATTTCGTCTCAGTCATCGCAATGGGTGCGGGGGGCATTGTTGCGATTTTTCAAAGCCGCGGACAAACATGGCAATTGCTAAACGACTATCAGTATC
>JAAEZW010000432.1 GCA_018222665.1 Paracoccaceae bacterium | reverse complement strand
CCTCTACGGTCTGGCATCGCGCACAGGCCAAAATCGCCATCCTGTTTCGTTCCAGGCACAGTGTTTAAAGAAAGCAATGGCAGGTGTGTGGACGTAAGTGCGGATTTGATTTTTGAAATGTCTGCGGGATCGGGCCAGTGCATCTCGATACCATGAAACCCCGCTTCGGCGGCGCGCTGAATTGCATGGTCAATCGGCAGCTGGGTCCACAAAAATCCAAGATTTGCCGAAAATTGCAGCCTACTCATTACATCCATTGAACGCCCGAACGTTCCAAACTTCGGATCATCGCATCCCAAGTGACGTTTACATAATCATGCGGACCTTCATCAGGTACAGCGGTGTATTTGGTAAGTGACTCTATTGCGTCCTGATCTGGAATAATCGGCTCTGATGAGGCGCTTAAAACATCCACTTGGATTTTGCAGGCGGCCTCTAGGATGTAGAGATAATAGAACGCCTCCGCGACGGTGCGCCCTGCGGCAAGCAAACCATGATTGTGCATGATCATAAGCCATTTATCATTCAGATCACGCGCCAATCTGCGACATTCCTCATCACTGTCAGGCGCGTAGGCATAGGGATGATAACACGTAAGACCCAAAATTTCCATCGCGTGCTGCGACAATGGCAACAACCCCTCGCCCATCGCAGACACCGCCGCACCAGCCCGCGTGTGACTGTGCAATGCGACGTTCACCTCTGGCCGCGCGCCCAAAACTGCGGAGTGAATGGCATGACCAGCCTGATTGTATGGGTAATCCCCCTGAACAACGTTTCCGTCGAAATCGACCTTAATCAGGTTGGACGCCGTGATTTCGTCAAACAACAGACCGTAGGGATTGATCAAATACTGATCCGTTGTCCCCGGTACCCGCGCACTTAGGTGGGTAAAGATTAAATCAGTCCACCCAAATTTGACAAACAGGCGATAGCATGCCGCCAAGTCGCAGCGCACCTGCCATTCTTCGTCTGTAATGTTCTCAGGTCTCGACATACCTTTAAAGCGTTATCCAACGCCCCTCATCGCTTGAGTCTTGGATGGCTTGGATCGCTGTTTCAAACAGAAGACCGTCCTTAAAGTTTGGATAGGCATGATCGTCTTCAAGGATTGCTTTCACAAATGCACCAACCTCGATGATTTTCATTTCGTTGAAGCCAACATGATGCCCAGGTGCTGGACAGAAATTACCAAAGAATGGATGATATGGGCCAATCAAAACCGTTTTATAACCATTGGTGGACATTTCGGAATTACCGTCCATTTCGAACAGTTGGAATTCGCCCATCCGTTCCTGATCAAATTTAATCGCACCTTTGGTTCCTGTGATTTCAAAGCCAAGGTTCATTTTGTGACCCTGACCCAACCACGATGTATGCATGGTGAACAAAGCGCCGCTTTCGAATGTGCCAAGTGCGGAAAACTGATCATCCGTTTCAACCTGACGCATTTCACCCGTTGATGCATCGGGGCGTTCGGTATGAATGGTTTGCAATCGACTGACCACCTCTTTGAATGGACCACATAGCCAGATTGCCATGCTGATCAAGTGGCTGCCCATATCACCCAGCGCGCCTTTTCCACCGCCCTTTTTGGTCAGACGCCAAGAATGCGGAACATTTGGATCGCACATGAAATCTTCTAAATAGATACCGTTAAAGTGGGTGATTTCACCGATACGGCCCGATGCAATCAAATCTTTGATCGCAAGAAGGCTTGGGCTTTTCATGTAGTTATATCCAAGCATGGTTTTGACACCATATTCTTGCGCAACCGACACCATTGCCCGTGCATCCGCCATCGATGTCGCCATTGGT
>JAAEZW010000030.1 GCA_018222665.1 Paracoccaceae bacterium | reverse complement strand
CGCCACTGCAAACCCAAGGGCCGCAGAAATTGACGTGCTCGAATGTGCCGCACCAAAAGGATCATATGCGCTTTCTGCGCGTTTCGTAAAACCGCTCAGCCCATCTTGTTGGCGCAAGGTGCGAATGCGGTCACGACGACCTGTCAGGATTTTATGGGGATAGGCCTGATGGCTGACGTCCCAGATGATTTTGTCGCGCGGGGTGTCAAAGATAGCATGAAGCGCAACCGTTAATTCAACAACGCCCAATCCAGCACCCAAATGCCCACCTGTTTCAGAAACCGCTGAAATGGTTTCTTGGCGCAATTCCTCTGCCACTTGGATCAATTCTGCATCTGAAAAACGCTTAAGGTCTTCGGGCAACTGTACCCGATCAAGCAGTGGAGTATTCGGACGATGTGACATAAAACAAAAGGCGCCTTGGGTTAATTTTCCCGAGAAATAGCGAAGCGCGCAACATCCTGCAAGTTTTGCGCCTTATTTCCATAGCAAGAAATAGCCTCTTCCGCCTGAGCAACAAGGGCCCGTGCCCGTTGTTTTGCGCCGTCCAAATCCAGCAGGGAAACAAATGTTGCCTTGCCCGCATCGGCATCTTTGTTCAGACGTTTACCTGTTTTGGCCTCGTCCCCTTCTACATCCAGGATATCATCGGCGATTTGAAATGCCAAACCAACAGCCTTGGCATAGATTGAAAGGGGCGTGATATCTGCGCGTGCCATGATCGCACCGCTGATCGCGGACCATTCAATTAACGCACCTGTTTTGCCATTTTGTAGGTGTTCAATTTGTTCGAGTGTCAGAGGTGTTTCCGCAGTTTCCGCAGCAATATCCAACGCCTGCCCCAATACCATACCATGTGCGCCTGACGCCTTTGCCAATGTTTTGGCCAGTTCCGCGCGCACATCGGGCGAACCTGCATGATCATTCAAGACCAATTCAAACCCCATCGTTTGCAGCGCATCACCAGCCAGCACTGCTGTCGCTTCGTCCCATGCCTTATGCACTGTTGGTCGTCCGCGGCGTATATCATCATCGTCCATGCAAGGCATATCATCATGTATCAAAGAATATGCGTGCACAGCCTCTATCGCAGCGGCGGGCCAGATCGACTGTTCCATTGAAATGCCGAACATCGCAGCGCTTTCGATAACCATATAGGCGCGCATGCGTTTGCCACCCTGAACAGCGTACCGCATCGCGTCCACAACTGGCTGGTGTTCATATGTATCAAGATAAGCGTTTAAATGCGTCTCAACCGTGGCGGCATTGGCAACAATGCGGTCGTGAAAATCCATTATGCACCATCAAGCGGCGCTATGCCTGTCGGTGTGCCTGTCGCATCCAATGTGATAGCGGCCACTTTTTCTTCGGCTTCCTTCAATTTCGCTTCGCAACGCTTTTTCAGCAATGCGCCACGTTCATAAAGTGCGATTGACTGATCCAAAGCCACGTCACCACGTTCAAGTTGCCCAACAACGCGTTCCAGTTCGGACATTGCCTGTTCAAATGTCATGTCTTCGACGGGTGTTTCACTCATTCGGGACCTCGATCAATTCGTTCACAAACACCTTAGCAGACACGGCCAAGGCCCGTAAATCATAACCGCCTTCCAGAACGGACACCAGACGCCCGTGGCATATTTCACGCGCAACTGCACATAATTCGCGTCCCAACCATTGGAAATCTTCGGTCTCCCAAGTCAGCTGCGCCAGTGGATCATCCCGATGCGCATCAAAACCCGCTGAAACCAAAATCAGCTCTGGTGCAAATTCACGCAGGCGCGGAAACACGGATTGTGTATACACGGACCGCATTGCAGCGCCGTCGGTTTCGGGTGCCAGTGGGATATTCATTACGTTGTCATATGCACCCGTTTCCATCGCCGCACCCGTTCCCGGCCACAACGGCATTTGTTGAGACGTAATCGTCAATGCACGCGGCTCGTCCCAAAGGATATCTTGTGTCCCATTCCCGTGGTGCACATCAAAATCAACAACGGCAACCCGTTTCAGGCCATGATAATCCAAGGCATGTTTTGCGCCCAGTGCCACGTTACCGAATAGGCAAAAGCCCATTGCCGTTGCCGTTTCTGCATGGTGTCCTGGCGGCCGCGCTGCCACGAATGCATTCTTTGCTTCGCCCCTCAGAACCATATCAACGGCGCGCAATGTTCCACCCGCCGCGCGATAGGCCGCGTCAACAGACCCAGGTGACATATGCGTATCTGCATCCACTTGAAACGTTCCTGACTCTGGTCGCATCTGTTTGATTTCATCAATGTAGGACTTTGGATGAATATGCAGTAAATCATCATCCGCTGCCAAAGGCGCCATGATACGATTTAAATCTAGTGGAGCCAAGGCATGTAACACGTGTTCCAGACGGGCAACCTGTTCAGGATGACCAGCCGGCGTAACATGAACCAAGCAATCCGCGTGAGTGATCAAGGCGGTTTTCATAATCGTCCGGATCAGCTGGGGGACATGCCGCGCAAACGTTCAGAACGGCGGCGCAACAGTTCAACAACCGTCAAAAGCGCAATCGAGATGATCACAAGGATCGTCGCAACCGCAAGAATCGTTGGCGAAATCTGTTCACGAATGCCCGAGAACATCTGGCGCGGAATGGTACGTTGACGCACATCTGCCAGTTGCAATACTGCGACCACTTCGTCAAAGGACGTGATGAACGCAAAGAGCGCACCTGAAATCACACCGGGCAAAATCAACGGCATCTGCACTTTGAAAAAGGTACGAACAGGTCCCGCGCCCATGTTTGCGCTGGCGCGTGTCAATGATTTATCAAACCCTGAAAGCGTAGCCGTAACGGTGATAATCACAAATGGTGTTCCCAAAACAGCATGCGCAAGGATAATTCCCCAGTAAGTTTTGACCAATTTGATGTCCGCAAAGAAGAAGGCCAAACCAGATGCTGTGATCACCAATGGGACGATCATCGGCGAAATCAACAGCGCCATAATCGGACGACGCCATGGCATATCGCTTGAAGCAAGACCGATCGCCGCAAGTGTCCCAAGAGCGGTCGATAGGATCGTCGCAAGAATACCGATGTAGAATGAATTTCGGATCGAACGCACCCATTGAGCATTGTTCCAAACATCCGACCACCAGCCTGTGATCGCCTCGGGGTCGACCATGCCGTTTTGTAAGATATCCCAATACCAGCGTGTCGAAAACGCAGCAGGGTCAAGTGCTAACATACCAGGCGTAAAGCTAAAATATGGTTCTTGGTTGAACGACAGCGGGATCAAAATGATGATCGGGGTGATCAAGAACACAAATATCGCACCGCAGATTGTGCGGAATGTGTAGAACCACAACACCTCTTTCGAACTTGCATAGGGTGGAATGGGCAAACGATAGCGGCCGCTATCCAACCACAACACCATTCTCCCAATGAAAAATCCCCAGACGGCCATAAGCACACCAAATGGAAAGCTGATCAAACCGCTGCCTACAGCCAAAAAGACAAGGACACCAACCCAACCGGACAATCCGCGCCCAACGCCTGACTTCAAAAGTGCAAGTCCAAAAGCCGAAAACAAAAGCGCGCCGACAACCATGTATAACGGCATCAGTCCCACGTCACCTTGGGCCGTCAAAAGACCCGTAAGCGCTCCGAAACTACCAATGATACTCAGCGTAAAGCCAAGAGGGGGTTGCGGGGGTATATATTGATATTGACCTGACATCGCCTAACCCAATTTCATGTTATCAATGCCGACAATGCGGTCATAAATCCAGAACATGAACAACACGAAGACCAGCATGACCAAACCCATGGCGGCAGCTAGGTTCCAGTTCAATGATTTACGCATGTGGAAGTCGATGAAGTTTGAAATCATCTGACCATCCTGACCACCCACCAATGCGGGAGTGATATAGTAACCGATTGCCAGGATGAATACCAATAATGCGCCTGCCCCAATCCCAGGAACCGATTGCGGGAAATACACACGCCAGAACGCTGTCCAATTGGTGGCACCCATTGATTTCGCGGCGCGCACATAACTGGGTGGGATGGTTTTCATCACCGAATACAGTGGCAAAATCATAAACGGCAGCAGGATATGCGTCATCGCAATCAGTGTACCCGTTTTGTTGTATATCAAACTGAACCGATCATCATCTGAAGCCAGACCAAAGACGACGAACAAATCGTTCAATACACCCTGCGCCTGCAACATCGCAATCCATGCTGTGGTTCGCACCAATAGGGACGTCCAAAACGGCAGCAACACCAGAATAAGCAATAGGTTTGATTTACGCGCAGGCAGCGTCGAAAGCATGTACGCCACAGGATAGCCCAGTATGAAACAGAAGATTGTCACAAGAAACGAAATCTCAAGCGTGCGCCAAAACAGGATCACGTGAATACGGCGGTCTTCGTCTTGTCGAACAATACTGCCATCGGCCAGCATTTTTAGATCTACTGCCGCGGCCAAATAGGCGGGTGTATAAACGCGAGATGCGGTCTTCATGGCCTGCCACACCTCGATATCGCTCCAATCTTTGTCCTTTTTGATCAGGGCCTCCATGTAGGGGGCTTCCAATTTTTTGGCAGAGCGCGCAGTTTTGGTGAACAAACTGCGCGTTCCAGACATCTCACGGTTAACACGCGTTGCCACCTTACCAATGGTCTTTTCTTTTTTCGACACGACCAAATCAGCAACAAGTGCAGCAGCCATCTCTTCAGTAGGTGCGCTGACGGCATCCCAATCCTTAAGCACTTCTGTCGTTCCAGGCATCAACGTTGCGAAACGTGCATCATAAAAGGCTTGGGTCAAAAAATTCGCAATGGGATATACAAACAACACCAAGATGAAGGCCAGTAGTGGAAGGGCTAAACCAAATGCACGTGCACGAGATCGCATCAAAGACTGCGCCAATTTGCGTTTCAGCGGCGTTCCATCAGCTGCGATAAGTGGTATTGTTGTATCAGACATTTTTTATCCAAAAATAAAAAAGGGTGCGCGATAACCTCGCGCACCCAAATCGTAATTAGTTTGCCAACCATGCGTTGAAACGTTCATTCAACTCGTCTTGGTTGTCTGCCCAGAATTCAAAATCATTTGAAATCGCAGTTGAGAAGTTATCTGGTGCAGTTGGCATCTGTGGGCCCATTTCTAGGCTTGCGTTTGAATGGTATGAACCCACCAACGGTGCAGATGATTTGCGCGCTGGGCCATATGAAATGTATGATGCTTGCGCCGCTAGCTGCTCAGTCGCTGTTGAGAACTTCAAAAAGTCCATCGCCAAATCTGCGTTTGGTGCGCCTTTTACAATTGCCCACATATCCACGTCAAAGACTTGTGCGTCCCAAACGATTTCAAATGGCTTACCTTCTGATGCAACCGCGTTAAAGATACGACCATTGTATGCAGTTGTCATTGCAACTTCGCCGTCTGCTAGCAATTGTGGAGGCTGTGCACCAGCTTCCCACCAGACAACACTGTCTTTGATCGTGTCTAGTTTCGCAAAGGCACGATCAACACCTTCATCTGTTCCTAGAACTTCATAAATATCAGCTGCTGCAACGCCATCCGCTGCAAGTGCCATTTCTAGGTTTGCTTTTGGTGACTTACGCAGACCACGCTTACCTGGGAAGGCATCAAGGTTAAAGAAGTCTGCAATAGATGTTGGGCCATTCGCCATGACAGAGCTGTCATAAGCAAAAATTGTTGACCAAACGATGTTCGCAACCGCGCAATCTGTGAACGATCCAGGAATGAAGTCATCAGCAGCCGCTGAGCCATCCGCACCATTTGGCAGTGATGAGTGATCAATTTCCATGAATAGGCCTTCGTCACAGCCACGAACTGCGTCTGACTTCTCAACGTCAATAATGTCCCAGGTTACTGAACCTGATTCAACCTGCGCTTTGACTTCCGCCAAACCACCTGAATAGTCTTCTGATACAACTGTGTTACCAGTCGCTGCTGTCCAAGGCTTGTGATACGCCTCAACCTGCGATTTTGTATACGCACCACCCCATGAAACGGCAGTGATAGAGCCTTCGGCAAATGCAGTTCCCGCGCTGATCGCAAGAACACTTGCCGTAGTTAGTGACATGATAGTTTTCATTATCTTCTCCCAGTTGGTTTACACGCCCGCGCGCGAAACGCAGGCAATTTCAAGGTACTCATATCATCAAGCGTCAAGCGCCCGACAATCTTCCGGTTGCCACCCGATCTCAATTATTTCTCCGGCATTCAGACGTGTCTGATCCGGAGCATTCCTTGTTTTCACAATGAATTCTGAGTTGCCTGCCACATTCAAACGCGTCCGCAGGATGTCACCCATGTAGATCACTTCCAACACTTCTGCGTTTAATAGATGTGCGCCTTTTTTTAGGCGATCTTTTCTAAACTCTACGCGCTCAGGACGGATGGAGACGCGGGTTCGATCACCCTTGGCGCTAACATTCACTGGCTTGGCATCAATCACATCGCCATTGTCTAGTTTTACTAGTGCCACCCCATCTTTAATGTCTTCTAAGACACCTTCTAGCGTGTTGTTTTCACCAATGAACTGCGCAACAAAGCTGTTTTTTGGTTGTTCGTACAACACATCTGGCGCGTCAATCTGCTGGATCACACCATCATTAAACACGGCAACGCGGTCCGACATTGTCAGCGCCTCTGTCTGATCATGCGTAACATAGACAACGGTAATGCCCAAATTATGCGCAAGACGCGTAATTTCAAACTGCATCTTTTCGCGCAGCTGTTTGTCCAATGCACCCAATGGCTCATCCATAAGAACCAACTCAGGTTCAAAAACTAAAGCACGCGCCAATGCGATCCGTTGCTGCTGCCCGCCAGAAAGTTGTGCGGGACGACGACCACCGAAATCACCCATCTCAACCATATCAAGCGCGCGCTTCACTTTGGCTTCGCGTTCCGATTTTCCCATGTTCCGCACTTCCAGCGGGAACAACAGGTTTTCCGCAACTGTCATGTGCGGGAACAGGGCATAGTTTTGAAACACCATGCCAATCCCACGTTTATGCGGTGGAATATTGTTGATCGAAACGCCATCCAACAGAATTTCGCCGTGCGTGGCGGTTTCAAAACCGGCCAGCATCATAAGACACGTGGTCTTGCCAGAGCCAGATGGCCCCAACATTGTCAGAAACTCGCCTTTTGGAATGTCTAGATTAAGATCTTTGACGACGAGGGATTCACCGTCGTAGCTTTTTTGCACCCGATCAAAGCGAACGAATGCGTTGTTTGTATAGTCTAAGGCCAAACTAGGCTCCCTTGTTCCCGCGGTCTTTTGCCGCTCTTGCAGCGATTGTAAGCATATCAACCGCTTGTGGTGCAACCAGCTTTTTGCGTTTTTCGACGAATTTTTGGCCTGTTCCCGCTTTGACGCAGGCATTGACTGTTTAATCGCACCCATTAAAAAAACACGCTGGGTGGGTTCAAAACACAAGGACGGGACGAAGACACGTGGCCCATCCACCAGGCCGATGCCAACGCCGTCGCAGAAGCAGGCGCATTTTCAATCGTTTTGGAAAGCATGGTGGAACCACTCGCTGCGCAAATCAGTAAGGAAATTGAAATTCCCACAATCGGAATTCGCGCATCTACGGAATGTGACGGTCAAATTTTAGTGTTAGAGGATATGCTGGGCCTAAATCCCAATCCACCCAAATTCGTTGAGCAATACGGAAACATTTTGCAGGGGATCGAGGATGCAGTTGAAAGATATGCCAAAGACGTGAAATCCCGCGCGTTCCCGACAAAAGATCAGACATATCAGGTCAAAAAATAGAAATTATAGTAGGCTTCTTTAACTTGCTTGGGGCAATTTACACGTTTAGGATGTAAACGGGTTTCGGCACGATTAACCTGATCAGCGTTTGTTTCATCAAACGTCCTTGGCTAGTTCAGAAGCCTAATTGCGCAGACCGCACAATCTTACTGTTCTTCCCATAGTCCTTGTACTTTAACGATTTCCATCGCCTCATCCAATGATTTCCGCGCGCGGGTGATCAGCAAATCAATTTCATCTTTGGAAATAATTAAGGGTGGTGAAATGATCATTCGGTCCCCAACGTGGCGCATGATCAGGTTGTTAGCAAAACTGCGCTCGCGACAAACATAACCAACCGTTCCTGCATCCGATTTGAACGCTGCGCGAGTGGCTTTGTTTGGGGTTAGTGCGATTGATCCCATCATGCCCACAATTTTCGCTTCACCAACCATGGGGTGATCTGTCATCGCCTCCCATTTCTGTTTAAGATAGGGGGCGGCGGTTTCGCGCACATGGCCGACAATGTTTTCTTCTTCCATAATGCGCAAGTTTTCATTGGCGACGGCTGCGGCGACAGGGTGGCTGGAATAGGTGTAGCCGTGGTTGAATTCGTCCCCTGCAATGACCTTGGCAACCTCATCACAGACAATCGACCCACCAATCGGCTGATAGCCCGAGCTTAGCCCTTTGGCGATGGTCATTATATGGGGGCGAATGTTCAGGGTTTCGGACCCAAACCAATTCCCTGTACGACCAAAGCCACAAATAACTTCATCTGCGATCAGTAAAATACCGTAATGGTCGCAGATGCGCTGGACCTCAGGCCAATAGGTATCTGGCGCAACGATCACGCCGCCCGCCCCTTGGACGGGTTCGGCTATAAAGGCGGCTACACGATGGGCCCCCAGTTGTTTGATCGCCTCTTCTAACTCGGCGGCGCGGGCACGACCGAAATCCTCGGGGGTCATATCGCCCCCTTCGCTCCACCAATTAGGTTGATTGATATGATGGATGTCAGGGATTGGCATGCCCCCTTGTTCATGCATCGCGCTCATCCCACCAAGCGATCCACCCCCAACGGTCGACCCGTGATAGGCATTTTTACGGCTGATGATGATTGATTTTTGCGGCTTGCCCTTCATCGCCCAATAATGACGTACCATGCGAATGTTTGTATCATTCGCCTCGGACCCAGAACCTGCATAAAAAACGTGGTTCAAATCCGCGGGCGCAAGGTTTGAAATGCGTTCAGACAATTCGATGGCTGGGATATGAGTCGTCTGAAAGAAGGTGTTATAATAGGGCAGCTGTTTCATCTGACGATGCGCCACATCGGCAAGCTCTTCTCGGCCGTAACCGATATTAACACACCACAATCCTGCCATCGCGTCCAAGATTTTCTCACCATCACTGTCGTAAACGAATACGCCATTCGCCGCGGTGATGACGCGCGCACCTTTTTCAGCCAAATTGCCCCTGTGCTGTAAACGGGTGCATATGATGCGCTGCGTCGCGCGCTTGCAGTTCATGGGTGGGGGCGTGGTTAAAAATTTGGTTCATAAACTCGATCCATTTTGGTGTAATAAACGCAAACTTGCGGGACAGATCCCAAAATATGATCAAATTTTATTTTGTCAATCGAATCAAACCGAGTATCCTCAGCACGAAAATTCGGCGATTACGTAGTCGATGCCTTCGTTTACGTCAGCGGACATTGCGGCGGCAGCTTCATCAAATTGACCATTGCGTACGGCGGCGATGGCTTGTTTGTGATGATCAACTAAATTCTGCGTTCCAACCCGACCACAGACAACCCGAAGCGATGGTCCATAGCGCAGCCATAGATTATCGGCCAACGACTCTAAAATCGGTGCCCCCGCAAATGAATAGAGCGTTTTGTGGAATACATAGTTGTGCCGCAAGTATGCACTGATATCACCGCGCGCGATTGCTGAATCTAGGCCAGAATCCAATGATTCAAGCTGTTTTAGGCCATTTTCATCAATGTTTGAAAAGGCTTTAAGCGTCAATTCACGTTCGATCATCGCACGTGCGAACTTCAATTCGGACAGATTTTCGGGCGTTAAAACAGGCACACTGACACGGCGATTTCCCTGAAATTCCAATGCACCTTCTGAAATCAGACGGCGCAGCGCCTCGCGAACAGGAGTCATTCCAACTTCTAATCGGGCCACCAAACCCTGAATTGTAACTGCTTGACCCGGTGCAATTTCGCCAAACAACAGCAACTCTTTCAGTGCGCGATAGGTCATTTCATGTGCTGGTAGCCCTGCTGAAGTCATTTTTGTCATTACCTGCAAATCCTTATTTATCGTATACTTTAGAGTATCTTGCGGCAAATTACACGACTTCTCTTGCGCCTGCGACAATCGCGTGGGAACATAAAGTTGTTGCCATGCGTGCAATTTTTGATCAAATTATGTGCCAATGGGGAAAACCCCGTGGTCCAATGGGAGAGAGACATGAAAACTAATCTCTTATCAGCAACAGCTGCTTTGGCGATTATCGCCTCAAGTGCTTTTGCCGAGGAAGTGCGTGTTTACAACTGGTCCGATTACATCGACGAAGAGTTGCTAACAAAATTCGAAGCTGAAACAGGCATCGATCTTATTTATGACGTATTTGACAGTAACGAAGTGCTTGAGACAAAACTGCTGGCGGGTGGCTCTGGCTATGATGTGGTTGTGCCCTCTGGCACATTTCTACAGCGTCAAATCCAAGCGGGCGCTTTCCAAAAACTAGATGGCGCCAAGCTTTCGAACGCAGGCAACATGTGGGACGAAATCAAAGCGCGTACGGATCAATATGATCCGGGTGGAGAGTATTCAATTAACTACATGTGGGGAACAACCGGCATTGGTTATAACATCGGCAAAGTAGAAGAAGCACTGGGTGCCGATGCGCCGCTTGATTCATGGTCATTAGTTTTCGATCCAGCAAACATGGAAAAACTGGCCGATTGTGGCGTTCACTTCCTAGATGCCCCGTCTGAAATGATCCCAGCCGCATTGCTGTACATCGGCGAAGACCCAGACAGCCATGATCCAGAAGTGATCGCCAAAGCAGAAGCCGTGTACGCTTCTGTGCGCCCATACATCCGTAAATTCCACAGTTCAGAGTATATCAACGCGCTGGCAAATGGTGAAATTTGCGTTGCCGTTGGTTGGTCGGGCGATGTGTTCCAGGCACAATACAGCGCCGCAGAAGCGGAAAATGGGAATGAAATTGATTATTCAATCCCAGTGGAAGGCGCACAGATGTGGTTCGACCAAATGGCGATCCCAGCAGATGCACCAAACCCAGATGCAGCGCATAAATTCATGAACTTTATCATGGATGCGCAAAACTCTGCCGCGGCAACAAACTATGTGTGGTATGCCAGCGGAAACAAAGCCGCACAAGAATTCATTGATCCAGAAATCCTTGAATATCCAGCGGTTTACCCAGATGCAGCAACGCTTGCGAATTTGTTCACCACACGACCATACGATGCACGCGTTCAGCGTGTCGTAACACGCATGTGGACAAAGATTAAGTCAGGCACTTAATCAAAGACTCCAAAACCCGCGCGGCACAAACTGCGCGGGTTTTTTGTTTTTAAATTTGGGATGCACCATGACCGAAGCCCTTCGACCTGTTTTCGCCCCTTGGAATGATCTAGACGAAAAACCACTGATCCAATTCAAAAATGTGACCAAACGATTTGGGGATTTCACCGCGATTGATGATTTAACAATCGATATTTTTGAACGTGAATTTTTTGCCCTGTTGGGTCCATCGGGTTGTGGTAAAACAACATTGATGCGGATGCTTGCGGGGTTTGAAACCCCAACCGAAGGCACAATATTACTTAGCGGTCAGGACATCGCACCGATCCCGCCGAACAAACGCGCCGTAAACATGATGTTCCAATCCTACGCGCTGTTTCCACATTTGTCCGTTTGGGAAAACATCGCCTTTGGCCTAAAGCGCGAGGGGATGAAGGGTGACGCACTAAACAGTCGCGTTGATGAAATGCTGCGCCTGACGCGATTGGAACGATTTGCAAAACGCAAACCACACCAAATTTCAGGTGGTCAACGTCAGCGCGTGGCGCTTGCACGCTCCTTGGCCAAAGCGCCAAAGCTCTTGTTGTTGGATGAACCACTTGGCGCGCTGGACAAAAAACTGCGTCAGGATACCCAATTTGAACTGATGGATATTCAGGAAAAAACAGGCACAACATTTGTGATTGTGACCCATGACCAAGAAGAGGCGATGACCGTCGCTAGCAGAATCGCCGTCATGGACGAAGGACGCATAATTCAGGTTGATACCCCCGCACGGATTTATGAGGCGCCAAACACCGTTTATGTGGCCGATTTCATCGGGGACGTGAATATCATTGAAGGACGCGCAACACCGTCAGGTGAACACGTTCAAATCGCCTGGGGTGAAGGTGTGTCCGACATTACGGGAACCACCGACAAATCCTTAGATAACGGTGAAAAGGTGCATTTTGCTATTCGACCTGAAAAAGTGTCTGTCAGTGTTGAAAAACCTGACGACACACCAAATGCATTCCAAGGAAAGGTTTTGGACATC
>JAAEZW010000431.1 GCA_018222665.1 Paracoccaceae bacterium | reverse complement strand
ATGATGCACGCCGAAGGTGGGTTCCGACCCATGCTGTTTGATTTGGAAAACGATCCCGAGGAATTCCATGATCTGGCCAAAATCGGCGCGCATCAGGATCAGATTGATCGCCTTTACGTGCTGTTAGCACAGTGGGGTCGCAGGCCCGCACAACGCGTTACAAAATCAGAACAAGACATCAAAAACATGCGAGGCAAATCCCTGCGAAAGGGCATTTTACCGTTCCTTTATGATGGCAGCGAAGTCGATGAAGAATTGACCATGCACTATCGCGGACCCGTTTCACAAAAGATTGCAGAAGACTGATGACACACCCTGATTTATTGGCGCATCGTGCGCAGTTTGAAAAATCAATCACGCGTTTGGGTGATGGAATTTACACCGCGGTGGGTTATGCCGCGTCCAACGTTCATATGATTGAAGGTGACAGCAGCATCACAATCATCGACACCAGCGAAAGCACCAAGGCCGCCGAAAATATACTGGCAGAGTTCCAGAATCTGTCGGATAAGCCCATTGCGCGGATTATCTATACCCATTCGCATCGCGATCACATCTCTGGCGCAACGGTGTTTGCACAAGAGAGCGATGTGCCCATTTTGGCTCATCACGGGTTCAAATCCGATCTTGTGGCCGTGTCTGACACTATACCCGCACCAAACATGGCATTGGGACGCCGTACACAAGCACAATTCGGCATTGGGCTGAGTGGAGAAGAACGTGTCTCGCTTGGCTGTGGGCCGGGGGATCGCCCGATGCAGGGATTGGGGGCAGGGTTTCTGCCGCCCACACACTTTATTGAGGCGGAGTGCGATATTGATCTAGATGGGGTCCAGGCTCGCCTGATTTTTGCGCCGGGCGAAACGGCTGATCACATGATGGTCTGGCTGCCCGAACAGCGGATTTTGTTCCCCGGGGACAA
This sequence comes from Paracoccaceae bacterium, assembly GCA_018222665.1. Classification (GTDB taxonomy): domain Bacteria; phylum Pseudomonadota; class Alphaproteobacteria; order Rhodobacterales; family Rhodobacteraceae; genus HIMB11. The sequence continues at coordinate 904 of JAAEZW010000431.1, read as the reverse complement.
TTGGTATTATTCATTTCCCAACCTTTATGCCATTCGTGGCACAGCCTATCGTGATTTCATCGCATGGGCCAATAGTTTGGACTTGATCGCGGGGCTTGGGGCAGAGGTTATGGCGCCTGGACATACAAAACCCGTATTCGGCGCAGAGCAGGTACAAGAGGTCGTGACATCAACACGCGACGCGATCATGCATGTGGTTTCGCATACGGCGGCAGGCATGAACGCAGGACAGTCAATGGATGACATCGCCGCCACCATTTCATTACCCGACCATCTGGTCGATAAACCGTGGTTGGGTGAATTTTATGGTAAATTATCATGGTCAGCGCGTGCCTATGCGGTTGGAACACTGGGGTGGTATGACGGCAATCCTACACACTTGGGGGGCTTGTCATCTCGGTCCCGAGCGGAAAAAATTGCCGCTCTTGCTGGAGGAATTGAAGGTTTGTGGGATGTGTTAAAAAATGACGATGACCCCCAATGGAAATTAGAGGTGTGTGATCATTTGATTGCCCTTGATGAACCTGCCCAAGCGCAAAAAGCAGAATTGTTAACGACGCTTTCTGAAACCGAAATCAACGCCACAGCACGCAACACGTATTTGTGGGAGGCAAAACAGCTTTTGTCACGCGTCTCTGAAGGATCAGATACATGAAGTATGATGCAAAAATAGCTGATTTATTGGCGTTTTCCTTCACAATCGTGATCTTGATTTTTGCGGCCTCTGGTCCGTTGAATGAATTCGTGCGTTGGTTCATAGAAGCCACCACCGCAGATTTTGAAGACCTCTCGCGCCGCGAACAACGTATGTTATTCAAAGAACATTGGCTGGGCACGTTCCATCGCGCGTTTGAACGCAGCTTTTTATTGCCCACGGGTATCATTCTGGGCCTGCCGCTGATCC
>JAAEZW010000430.1 GCA_018222665.1 Paracoccaceae bacterium | reverse complement strand
ATGTTGACGTGATCGAAATGACGCGCCCTTATACGGGATTTTTTGCCATGCGTGATTATCGCCTGCGGTATCGTCACTTTGATGGATCGATGAGTGCCGAAGTATCCCGCGCGGCTTTTGTTTCGGGGGATGCATCATTGGTTTTGCCCTATGATCCCGAAACTGACCAAATTTTGGTGTTGGAACAATTTCGGATGGCACCTTTCGCGCGGGGGGATAAAAACCCATGGCTATATGAACCCATCGCAGGAATGATTGATTTAGGCGAAACACCCGAAACCTGCGCACGTCGCGAGGCAGAGGAAGAGGCGGGTTTGAAGATTTCCAACCTGATCCCCATTTCAAAATCATATCCTAGCCCAGGTGGATCAACGACGTTTTTTCACAGTTTTTTGGGGATCTGTGATTTGAAACATTATACGCCCAAAATTGGTGGGCTAGACGCCGAAAACGAAGATATTCGGCCCCATCTTATGTCCGTGGATCAGGCGATTGAAATGGCCATTCAGGGTCGTTTTCGCGCACTTCCCTTGGCGATGATGGTGCTATGGCTACAACAATATCGCCAGAGTGATCTTGTAAGTCGCTAAGTTCGCTCATAGCATAGATTAAATGAATTGAGGAATGATATGCAGTACGCGTCTGATTTGGCAAATGCCGTCGGCAACACACCCCTAATCAAACTGCGCCGTGTTAGCGAAGAAGCAGGGTGCACAATTTTGGGCAAGGCAGAGTTTTTGAACCCTGGACAATCTGTCAAGGATCGCGCCGCGCTTTATATCATTCGCGATGCAATCGAACGTGGAACCCTGAAACCTGGTGGCACCATTGTCGAGGGGACAGCAGGGAACACCGGTATTGGTTTGGCACTGGTTGGGGCATCCATGGGCTTTAAAACGGTGATCGTGATCCCCGAAACCCAAAGCCAAGAGAAAAAGGACATGCTGCGCCTTGCAGGGGCCGAGTTGGTACAAGTGCCCGCAGCGCCCTATAAGAACCCAAATAACTATGTGCGTTATTCGGAACGTTTGGCCAATGAATTGGCAAAAACAGAACCCAATGGGGCCATTTGGGCAAACCAATTTGATAACGTGGCCAATCGTCGTGCGCATATTGAAACCACAGGCCCAGAAATCTGGTCCCAAACCGATGGCAAGGTTGATGGATTTGTTGCCGCTGTGGGATCGGGTGGCACGCTTGCAGGGTGCGCCGAATACCTACAGCCCAAGGGCGTGAAAATTGGTCTGGCTGATCCGATGGGGGCGGCACTGCATTCGTTCTATACAACGGGTACCTTGGCGTCAGGAGGATCTTCGATCAGCGAGGGGATCGGGCAGGGGCGTATCACCGCCAATCTTGAAGGGTTCACCCCCGATCATTCCTATCAAATTACGGATGAAGAGGCCTTGCCAATCGTCTTTGACCTGCTAGCGAACGAAGGTCTGTGTTTGGGCGGATCATCTGGGATCAACATTGCAGGGGCGGTGAAACTTGCCCGTGATCTAGGTCCGGGTCATACCATCGTGACCATTCTGTGTGATTATGGCACGCGCTATCAATCAAAGCTTTATAATCCTGATTTCTTGAAATCCAAAGGCCTGCCCGTTCCTGACTGGCTAGAACGTGGACCGCAGGCAATTCCCGGGGTATTTGTGGACTAAATATATGGTGCGACTGTTTCGATTTTGTTTGATTATATGGATCACGTTGGTTTTCCCCAGTTTTGCCCAAGGGGTCGCGCCCGAGGCCTATGACAGTTGGAACAAAGATGCGACACGCGCCGAAGCCGTTGTCGAAAATGCCGAAGCCTCTGATGCAGCGCTTGAGG
>JAAEZW010000429.1 GCA_018222665.1 Paracoccaceae bacterium | reverse complement strand
TTGATGACGTACTTTGGGTGCCTGGCGCGAACCGTTAGCGCAATAATATTGCGGAACGCGACGTTCTTTTGCACAGGCGTGACGATTTTGCCCTATTACACAGCTGAACAAACCTATATCTAGGGCGGCAAAGCGAGTGGTGACTCGGGAATTTTGTCGTTAAGGAGACCTATGATCATGAAGGTACTTGTGCCTGTGAAGCGCGTGATCGACTACAACGTGAAGGTTCGTGTAAAAGCGGATGGTTCAGGTGTCGATCTGGCGAACGTAAAAATGTCAATGAACCCATTTGACGAAATCGCAGTGGAAGAAGCCATTCGCCTGAAAGAAAAAGGTGTGGCAGAAGAGGTTGTGGTTGTTTCAATTGGTGTTGAAAAATCTCAAGAAACACTGCGAACTGCATTGGCGATGGGTGCAGACCGCGCGATCTTGGTCACAGCGACAGATGATGTTCACAATGACATCGAGCCATTGGCCGTTGCGAAAATCCTAAAAGCGATCGTCGACGAAGAGCAGCCAGGCGTTGTGCTGTGCGGTAAGCAAGCGATTGACAATGACATGAACGCGACAGGTCAGATGTTGTCGGCCCTTCTTGGCTGGTCACAAGCGACGTTCGCATCAGAAGTTGGTGTCGAAGGTGACAGCGCGACTGTGACACGTGAAGTAGACGGTGGTCTGCAAACAATTAAAGTGAAGATGCCAGCGGTTATCACTGTTGATCTACGTTTGAATGAACCACGTTATGCATCACTTCCAAACATCATGAAGGCCAAGAAAAAGCCGCTGGACACGAAAACGGCAGCGGATCTTGGTGTTGATGTGACACCACGTTTGAAAATCGTTTCAACAGGTGAACCACAAGCACGCGCGGCGGGTATCAAGGTTGGTTCCGTTGATGAATTGGTATCGAAACTTAAAGAAGCAGGAGCAGTCTAATGGCAGTTCTACTACTTGCAGAAGTGAATGGCGCAGAGTTGGCAGTGGATGCCACAGCGAAAGCTGTTAGTGCCGCAAAATCATTGGGTGACGTCACGGTTCTGTGCGCATCTGCTGGATGTGGCGGCGCGGCAGAGGCGGCGGCGAAATTGGACGGCGTTGCAAAAGTTCTATGCGCAGATGACGCGGCCTATGGGAACGGCTTGGCCGAACCTGTTGCGGATTTGATCGTTTCATTGGCAGGCGATTACGAACATATCGTAGCACCTGCAACAAATTCTGCCAAAAACATCCTTCCACGCGTTGCGGCGATGTTGGATGTTATGGTGATCACCGACGTAACCGCGGTTGTGAATGGCCATACGTTTGAACGCCCGATCTATGCGGGCAACGCAATTCAAACGGTTGAATCCGCAGATGCCAAAAAAGTGATTTCTTTCCGCACAGCGAATTTTGACGCAGCAGGTGAAGGCGGTGCAGCCTCGGTAGAAGGTATCGCAGCGGTGGGTAACCCTGGATTGTCAGAATGGGTTGAAGACAAAGTCGCAAGCAACGATCGCCCAGAGCTAACATCAGCAGGTGTTGTTGTTTCTGGTGGTCGTGGCGTTGGTTCAGAAGAAAGCTTTGCGATCATCGAAGGTCTTGCTGACAAACTTGGTGCGGCCGTTGGCGCGTCGCGTGCGGCGGTTGACAGTGGTTATGCACCAAACGATTGGCAAGTTGGTCAAACAGGTAAAGTTGTTGCCCCTGACCTATATGTTGCGGTTGGTATTTCAGGTGCGATCCAGCACTTGGCAGGGATGAAAGATTCAAAAATCATCGTTGCGATCAACAAAGATGAAGAAGCCCCAATTTTCCAAGTCGCCGACTATGGTTTGGTTGCGGATTTGTT
>JAAEZW010000428.1 GCA_018222665.1 Paracoccaceae bacterium | reverse complement strand
ATGCCTTGGTCGCGGAATGCACCACAATATCGGCGCCATGCGCGATCGGTTTCGTTAGCATGGGCGTGGCCGCCGTACTATCCACCGCCAAAATTGCGTTTGGAAAGCGCTTGCGGATGTCCGCGATATCGGTGACCTTCAACCATGGGTTTGATGGGGTTTCAATGAATATCAAATCATAGTCTGATGTTACCTGATCCAAAGCATCCTCATCAGATGTATCAATAAAATCGACATCCATTCTAAGGTGCGCAGCGTTATCGCCGATGAATTTCGTCGTTCCCCAATAGATACCTGATTGCACCAAAACCCGTGATCCCGTTGGCAGGGTCTGAAAAATGGCCGCAATGGCCGCCATGCCCGATGGGAACAACATTGCATCCTCAGCCCCTTCAAGTGCCGCAATCACGTCTTCGGCCAAACGTACGCCATCATTTTGATCCCGACCATATGAATTATCTGGGCGCACCAATGCATTTTCCGCGTCGCGCACAAATGTTGTGGACATCTGCAAACTGGGTGTCACGCCCGCCGAATGTGGATCAATATGCCCAAGGAGCTGCGCGGCAATGGTGTTGTCATGGGATTTTTTCATGAACCGTCCTCAACGAAAAACAGCGTCACACTGACGCTCTTTTCTAGGGTTACCTAAGCCTATTAAAAAGAGCAATAAACCTAATCTATTCACCCGATAACCATTTCACAATTTTCTCTGCGGCATCATCGATTGACATTGCGGTTGTGTCGATGTGGATTTCTGGGGTTTCTGGGGCCTCGTATGGGCTGTCGATCCCTGTAAAAGTTTGGTAATTTCCTCTAATTTTGAGCGTACAAGGTCACGATCTGCCTTGGCCTCGATATTTAGACGAACCACCGGTTCGGTATTCGAAATGCGCAAATTAAAGCGCCAATCCGCGAAAGACAGACTAATCCCATCAGTTTCATCACGGCCCTCGGCCGTTCCCTCAAACGCAGCGATCACTTTGGCGATTGACGCCTTGGGGTCATCCAATCGGAAATTCACTTCGCCTGAACTTGGGTATGCGGCAATACGCTCGGTCACCAATTTAGATAGGGGTTTTCCCGTGCGGCTCATCAATTCGATCACCAACAGCCATGGAATCATGCCGCTGTCACAATAGGCAAAATCGCGGAAATAATGGTGGGCCGACATTTCGCCGCCATAAACTGCATCCACCTCGCGCATGATTTGTTTGATGAACGCGTGACCCGTTTTTGATTGCACCGCGGTTCCACCCTTAGCAGCGACCACAGATTGCGTGTTCCAAATAATACGAGGATCATGAACGATTGAGGCCCCTGGCACTTTGTCTAGGAACACATCTGCCAATAGACCAACAATGTATTCACCATCAATAAAGTGCCCCTTTTCATCAAAGAAAAAGCAGCGATCAAAATCCCCATCAAAAGCAACACCAAGATTAGCATCGTTTTCCATCACGACATCGGCCGTCGCGGCGTGATTTTCGGGTAATAATGGGTTAGGGATACCGTTTGGAAATGTATGATCTGGTTGATGTTGGACGCGGATGAATTCGATCTGCGGCGCATTCTGGCCAAGCGCAGTTGCAATAGCATCAAAGGTTGGACCCGCAGCGCCGTTTCCCGAATTAACTACAACCTTTAGCGGTTTCAAAACAGTTGCGTCCACAAAGGAAAGCAGCTTGGTCACATAGGCCGATTTAGCCTCTGATGCGATATCTTTACGCGATCCTTTTGCAAATGGCGTTTCAAACACGTTTTCCTCGGCTAATTTTCGAACCGCGGTAAGTTCAGAGGCAGGATCAAGGGGTTTTGAACCAGCCTTTACCATTTTCAGG
>JAAEZW010000427.1 GCA_018222665.1 Paracoccaceae bacterium | reverse complement strand
ATCGGGCATTGCGATTGGCAATGTTATTGGATCGAATATCGCCAATGTGCTGCTGGTGCTTGGGATGCCCGCACTGCTGTCCACTTTGGATTTTTCAGAATGCGATACACGACGTGATTTCTACATCATGCTTGGCGCGACCGTCGTATTTATCGCCCTTGCTGCCACTGGACAATTCGGTTGGTGGCAGGGGGCCATTTTGTTAATCATGTTGGCAGGCTTCCTTGGGTCTGCTGTGTGGCGGGCCAAGTGTCAAACAGAGGCTAAATCAACGGATAACGATGATCTTGAGGGCCTAGACCCCGAGTTGCCTATGTGGAAGGTCTTGGGGTTTCTCTTACTTGGACTGATTGGTTTGCCGATGGGTGCGGATATTTTGGTTGATAATGCCGTTTATGTCGCGCGTGCCTATGGCATAAGTGAAGAGGTTATTGGTCTAACTTTGATTGCAATTGGGACGTCATTGCCCGAACTTGCAACGACAGTGATGGCGGGCCTGCGCAATCAGGCCGAGGTTGCATTGGGCAACGTTATTGGTTCCAACATTTTCAACCTATTAGGAATCATTGGTGTTACGACACTCTTTGATGAAATTTATGTGTCCTACAGCTTCTTTGCCCTCGATATTTGGGTCATGCTGGCATCGGCGCTGGTTTTGATACCTTTTGTGTTCCTAAAATGGCGCATGTCTCGCCCTATTGGGGCGTTGTTTCTGGGGGCCTACACGCTATATCTTGCATCTATGATGTAGGACAGGAGGCCAGCATGCGGGCATTAATCACGGGTGGTGCAAAACGACTGGGACGTGAAATGTCGCAATATCTTGCCAAACGTGGTTACGATGTTGCTGTTCATTACAATAGTTCTGATCATGATGCCCGTGCCGTGGTTGATGAAATTCATGCAATGGGACGTCGTGCAACGCAGCTGCAGGCAAATATCTTAGACGAAGCCCAGGTGGAAACATTGGTGTCACGCGCTGCTTCGGTATTGGATGGTCCGATCACTGTTTTGGTAAACAACGCGTCGATTTTTGAATACGACAACATTAAATTAGCTACCCGAACATCTTGGGACCGCCACATAGAAAGCAACCTTCGTGCGCCATTCGTTTTGACGCAACAATTTGCAGATCAAATTCCGGACCCTAGTTTGGATGATAATTCTGAGCCTGTTGCAGCGGGATTAATTGTGAATATGCTCGATCAAAGGGTGAGAAAACTTACGCCTGAATTCAGCAGTTATACAATTGCAAAAATGGGATTGTGGGCCTTAACACAAACATCCGCGCGCGCGCTTGCACCCAAAATCCGTGTGAACGCGATCGGCCCTGGCCCCACACTTCGTGGCGATCGCGAAGATCCTGTTCGATATCAGCATCAACGCGACAATACTGTCCTTAATCGTGGGTCAAATCCGTCTGACATTTCGGCGGCACTTGGCTATTTCATAGATGCACCTGCCGTAACAGGACAGCTTTTGTGCGTGGATGGGGGGCAACATTTGGGTTGGAAAACCCCAGATATTGTGGGGATTGTGTAGTGTGATCATTTCCAAACACGTTGAAGTTGTTCCACCTTTCAAAAAATTATTAAATAACTTTCATAAAAACTTAAGAAAAACAACAGTTTGGCAAATTAGCAAAAAAATACACAACAAAAACAGCTGTTTAACAAATTGCCTATTTTTTGTGCAAATTCACGAAGTGGCCTGAAATCAATGGAAAAATTGCTATTTCAGAAAGTTATACTCAGAGTTATCCACAGAAACAGTGGACAGCTTTTAACTTGAATTCGACGTATAATCATTGCAGCGAAAACAGAATCAAGACTTCGGGTGTA
>JAAEZW010000426.1 GCA_018222665.1 Paracoccaceae bacterium | reverse complement strand
TCACGCAAAATTTTCTTTAGCTCAATTCGATCTGGGCCCTTAATTCCAAACGCCTTTGCAATATTACGTTTTGCAGTCAGCGTTGGGTTATCCGAAATCCAATCTAGGATATCTTTCTTTGATGGTAACTTATTCATGTGACTCACTAACACGGATATTTTTTGTCGTCATTGCAAATCCAAATTCAAGCAAGTCGTTTACATCATCAACATCGGACAGGGTTGCAACATCTTCACTGCTTCTATCAGATAGGCTGCGCTTTGCATCCATCAAAGCGAATTCAGTCGACCATCGACAATTTGTGAACATTGAGTTTGGAAGCGACGCACACCGTGGCGCACCGACCGACCAAAAACCTCCATCAGTTGTCGGCCCAAAAACAAATTGGTTTTTGGCCAGACGTTTAAACGCCGTGGCGATATGGCATTTTTCAATCTGCGGGATATCAGATCCAATGATTAACGCGGGTGCCGTTTTAAAACGGGAAAGAAGCCGTTTCATTCGCTGACCAAGGTCACCAGTTCCCTGATCAATTCTCTGAAGTTCTTTGGGCCAGATCGGCGGATCAGGCTGATTAGGCGTTTTTGCAACCGCCAAAACAATACGCCACCTTGGATCACGCAGTCGGCGCAATAATCGTGCAGTTTGATGACGATACCACCAAGCCGCATTGGTCATTCCGATATCACGGCCGAGTCGCGTTTTTACGCGGCCTGCCACCGGGGCTTTGACCATGACGATCAATATCATGCGTCGATCAGGCAAAATAGGTCTTTAGAATACGCCCATAAATGCTTTTTAATTGATGAATTTGGGCAATTTCGACCCGTTCATCAACAGCATGCATTGTTTTTCCGACCAGTCCAAATTCGGTGACAGGGCATAAATTTTTGACAAACCGGGCATCAGATGTACCACCAGTTGTGGACAATTCTGGTGTCACACCCAACTCTTCTTGCACCGCTTGGGAAATAAGATCGGATAGTTCACCAGGCGGCGTAATAAAACTTTCACCCGAAATCTTCACATTCATCTGAATGCGGGTTTTTGTTTTTTCAGAAACTGCATCCAAGTGATTTTGCAACCAATCAGTCAGCGACTGCCCCGAATGGGCATCGTTAAATCGAATATTCACAGTTGCCCGACACGTTTCTGGAATAACATTTGTTGCTGTGTTGCCTACGTCGATCGTCGTGATTGCAAGCGTGGATTGATCAAAATGCTCGGTTCCGTCATCCAAAGCGGCCTCCTCAAGCGCAGTCATCAATTGAACCATTGCAGATACGGGATTATTGGCACGATAGGGATAGGCGGAATGCCCCTGAACACCTTGCACTGTTATGAACGCTGTCAATGATCCACGGCGGCCAATTTTCATCATCTCGCCCATGTGATTTAGGCTTGTTGGTTCGCCAACCAAACAATGGTCCATCGATTGACCATTATCATTCATCCAATCAAGAATGGCTGTCGTTCCGTCAATCGCATCGCCCTCCTCATCACCCGTTATGGTGATGACGACCGAACCGTCAGGCGGGGTATTAGACGTAAAATCAATTGCCGCTGCAATAAAGGCAGCGACACCAGATTTCATATCGGTAGCACCACGCCCATACAGGAATCCGTCCTTAACCTCGGCACCAAATGGATCAACACTCCATGCAGCAATATCACCAACGGGGACAACATCCGTGTGCCCGTTAAACCCAAAGGTACGCCCGTTATTGCCACTGCCCCAACGCGCAAAAAGATTGCTGACACCACCTCTTTCGATGCGCGTACATTCAAACCCGTTTTGCGACAACAATTCGTCCAATAACGTGATCGCCCCACCTTCGTCTGGGGT
>JAAEZW010000425.1 GCA_018222665.1 Paracoccaceae bacterium | reverse complement strand
CCCCGATCTGCGTAATGACGCAGAATTGGAACAGGTGCATTGGGCCACCAATCGAGCTGAGGATTGGTCCAGCGTTAAAACCTTTGCGTTTGATCATCGCATGCAATTGGAAGAGATGGCGGGATATTCCAAAGACAAAGGCGGTGCGTTCAAAGAACTCTGTTTGCAAGCGGCCCTTGATGTCCAAGCAGGACAAACGGGTTACGGCATTTTGTGTGACAATCGCATTGGGCGTTCTGCGCTTCATGCGGCTTCTGGCTCCGGGCTTTGGATTGGGCGTCCAACCGAATTACCAGGATCGCGTCCCATTCAATTGGAACCTGAACTGGGCGAGGATTTAGGGCAGTTGCAGGAATGGGCGCGCGAGAATGTTGTGAAACTCTTGGTGTTTTGTCATCCAGATGATGACGCTGCCACGCGTAAGCAGCAAGAAGAGGTGGTCAAGCGCCTATGGCATGCCAGCCGTCGGAATGGTTTGGAGTTTTTGCTGGAAATTATCCCGTCCAAGGTGGGGCCAGTGGATGATACGACAACGGCCACATTGATCCAGCAGTTTTATGATTTGGGTGTCTATCCAGATTGGTGGAAGCTAGAGCCGTTTAAAACCGCCGTTGCATGGCAAAATGCGGTGGATGCGATTGAACGCAATGATCCCTACACCCGCGGGATCGTTGTATTAGGTTTGGACGCACCAGAGGCCGAATTGGCCGCAAGCTTTGCCATGGCGGCACAGCAACCCTTGGTCAAAGGGTTTGCCGTTGGGCGCACGATCTTTGGGGATGCGGCGCGGGCCTGGATGGCGGGCGACATAAGTGATGCTGAGGCTATTGACATGATGCGTGGACGCTATCAACGTCTGTGCGAAATTTGGGATCAGGCGCGCGCTGCGGCGCAGACCGCAAGCTAAAAAGAATGGATGCATGATATGAGCAAAACACTTCGACTAACCGCTGCACAAGCCATGGTGAAATACATTGCCGCGCAACGCAATGAACAGGGCGAAACACTGATTGCGGGATGTTGGGCAATTTTTGGCCACGGCAATGTCGCAGGATTGGGCGAGGCGCTTTATCAGGTGCAAGACGAGTTGCCGACCTATCGCGGACATAATGAACAAACCATGGCGCACACGGCGATCGCCTATGCCAAACAGTTGGGGCGCAAACGATCCATGATGGTCACATCCTCAATCGGGCCAGGCGCGACCAATATGGTCACCGCAGCCGCATTGGCGCATGCAAATAGATTGCCTGTGTTATTGGTGCCAGGTGATGTGTTTGCCAATCGGGGACCTGACCCTGTGTTGCAACAGATCGAGGATTTTGGCGATGGGACCGTATCAGCCAATGATGCGTTTAAGCCTGTCAGCCGTTATTTTGATCGCATCACACGGGCGGAACAATTGCTGACGGCATTGCCGCGTGCGTTCCGTGTTTTGACTGATCCTGCGGAATGCGGACCCGTAACCTTGGCCTTTTGTCAGGATGTGCAGGCCGAGGCCTATGATTATCCAGAGGCGTTTTTTGAACCCAAGGTGTGGCGCCAACGCCGTGTACGCCCCGATGTAAATGAACTTGCTGATATGGCAGATGCCATTCGCGCCGCAAAACGCCCTGTGATCGTTGCTGGAGGCGGCGTGCACTATTCGGATGCAACTGCGCAGCTGGCGGCATTTGCCGAGGCGCATAATATTCCTGTTGCAGAAACGCAGGCGGGGAAATCCGCTTTGCCGTGGGATCATCCGTTAAACTTGGGACCAATTGGGGTCACAGGCGGCGAGGCGGCCAATTCAGTGTGTGCCGAGGCAGATTTGGTGATCGGTGTTGGAACACGTTTCCAAGATTTTACAACAGG
>JAAEZW010000029.1 GCA_018222665.1 Paracoccaceae bacterium | reverse complement strand
AGCAATATCCATTTCATCTGGTTGCACATCGCATGGCTGCACCGGATCCTCATTAGCTGGGGATATCAGCAATTTGCTGCCATATGGCTTGAGATAGAATTGTTCATCAATATCAATGACGAGCGGAATCCTACTCAGGTCAGCCCCTTTTGGTGGTTCTACAATCAGTGCAGTTCTGCGTTTTGGTGTAAGACCAATACATTCTGCACCTGCCAGCGAACCAACCTGTTCTGCCCATGCACCAGCGGCATTGACGATTATTTTTGTAACGCATTCACCTTGGTTAGTTTTCACTAGCCACCCGTTTTTCTGCTTCTGAAGTTCCACCACTTCCGTTGATTTAAGAAGCGTCCCACCGTTTTGAGAAAATACCTTCAAAAATTTCTGGTGAAGCAAAGCCACATCAATCTCGGACGTGCCATCGTCTAAAATAGCTTTAGCAACATACCCTTCACGGAGAAATGATACCCTGTTTTGTATCTCCTTCGCTTCTATTTCTCGCCAATTCATGACCCCATTCAATTCGCTGCATAAGGCATCAAAAGAGCCACTTTGATCAGCACGGGCGATAAATGCCGCGTCAATTGGTGTGAGAAGACTCCTTGGCTCGTCACAACCAACCGTTAAAAAGTGCGCTATTGACGCTCTCGTTAAGGCTCTGATTGGGGTCGGACCATAGGTTGGTGAGTAGATTGCGGCAGATCGACCTGTTGAGTGATATCCAGGTTGCTGTTCTTGTTCTACCAAAGCGACCTTCACGCCATCTCCTAAGGCCGCGGCAACAGAGGTGCCTGCAATACCTGCCCCTATGATAACAATGTCGTATGAAATTCGGTCCATCATTTTTTCAAAGATACCCTACAATTCACATAAACACCCAACAAAGGACTAAGTTATTAATCCATAAAGTTCTGATCACGACGCTATGCAGTTTCGTCCAATACAACAAATAAAAAACACGCAAAGTTAGAAACCTTTGGAACTGCCAAATAACTGAGAGCAGCAAGCACTGTGTTCTTTCACTAGGTTGTAGACACAGTGTTTAGCCCTAAAACTAAACACTCAAACACACGAAAAAGTGTGTGTTTGGTGTGTTTTTGAATCTCACACGCATAGCGTTAGAGTGCAAAAATTAAGTCATTGATATTATTTTGGAAAGTGGTGCCCGGAGGCGCAACCATACTTTTCTAAAATATCATTTAATTATAGATGGTTAGAAGTTGTCAAAAATATGGAAGTGGTCCTAAAAGCGGTCCTAAATGTGCTTATTTGCGTAGAAGGCCTTTACGATATTTAATGTATTATTCACTACCAATTATATCCATTAACGGCTAGCCTTTGTTGGACCCGACCTGGATAATCCGTAACGATTGCGTCCACACCGTATTCAATCATACGATCTATTTCTTCCACAGTATTCACAGTCCAGACAGCAGTTACTAAGCCTAGGTTTTTTGCTCTTTTAAGACCGGTAGGAGTAATATCTTGCACATTAGGACACCAGAGCGATCCACCTTTTTCGAAAACTTTATCTGGAATGTGGTCTCCGTAATTTTTTATATTTGGACCTACAGAAAGCGATGAATCCTCTCCCACGTCAGCAGGGTTGTGATTTATTTGGGTCAAAAACGAGGTCGGGAAATCTGGGGCTGAAGATTTACATTCTTCTAAAATTCGCCAATCAAAGCTATGTAAAAGTGTCTGATTAATTAGATCAAAGTGTCGAACTCGTTTAGTGACTTCACTCACCAACTTCTTACGAAAGATATCGTTATTTACATGATTAGGATCAGATTTTATTTCCAGCATTAAATAAACGTTATTTTCACTCAAATTCGCAACATGACCCAAAAGTTCATCTAACTTTGGCACCTTTATTCCAGCAAATTGCAGCTGATCCGGAAATCTCTGACCATATTGTGTGCTGCTATCTAAACGTCCCACTTCGAAACATTGCAATTGGGACCAAGTTAAATCCAAAACTTTAGGCTCATGATCTATAAAGTCCCCCCCAACATGTTTAAAAGTGGGTACATGCAACGCATGATTATGCGTTATTACCGGGACGCCATCAGCACATAAAACTACATCGAACTCCAATAGATTAATGCCCATTTCAATCGTAGATTTGAAGCCAATCATTGTATTTTCAGGAAAAACACCTCGCGCACCTCGGTGTCCAACTATGCGGATTGTCTTATCTGCCCCCCTAAATGCTTCTACTGCGCGATATGAATGTTTTTTCATAGCCGTCGACCGCTTGAAGGACAAAACAGGTGTATTTTGGCTTTCTCTACTCCAAAGGATTTATCTCCCTCATTTTCCGAAATCTCGTGCACACCAGGCATACTTATCGTGATGTCCTCATTAGATGATTTAATGTTTCCGTAGAGCAAAGTGTTGGCGCCCAAGGGTTCTGCATTGTTGAGTGATACCTTGATAGGTCCACTTGCAGATGGCACAAGATGCTCTGGGCGAATTCCAAGTGCCACTTTGCCATCTGGCAACGACACTTCAGTCAACGCTAAACCATTTAATATTAGACATCCATTCTGAATTTCAGCATCAAAAATATTCATCGCCGGACTACCAATGAATTGTGCTGCGAATAGTGTTTCAGGTTTTTGATAGACTTCTAGTGGAGTGCCTATCTGTTCCGCATTTCCATTGTTCATAACTATCATACGATCAGCCATAGTCATCGCTTCAACTTGATCATGAGTGACATACAAAGACGTGATGCCGAGCTGCCGTTGGAGCTGTCGTATTTCTAGACGCATCTGCACTCTCAGCTTAGCGTCCAAATTTGATAACGGCTCATCAAATAAAAAAACCGATGGTTCTCTCACAATTGCTCGCCCCATCGCAACACGTTGCCTTTGTCCACCGGATAACTGACGCGGCTTCCTTTCAAGAAGTTCACTCAATTGCAGTAGATCTGCTGTAGCACTGACCTTCCGTTCAATTTCAGATTTTGAATGTCCGGCAAGTTTTAGGCTATACCCCATATTTTGTTTTACCGTCATGTGCGGGTACAGTGCATAATTTTGGAATACCATCGCAATGTTGCGATCCATTGGCTCCTTATCGTTCACTACTTTTCCAGCGATCTGTACCTCACCAGAAGAAATTACTTCTAAGCCAGCAACCATCCTTAACAATGTGGATTTTCCACATCCCGACGGACCCACAATAACGATAAATTCGCCATCTTTGATATCGATAGTGATCCCGTGGATTACTTCTGTCGAACCAAAGCTCTTTTTGACACAATTGAGAACTACATTTCCCATTTCACTTCTCGCTATCCATAAGTCCACGTACAAAAAGTTTCTGCATTGATATAACCACTATAACTGGAGGTATCATGGCCAATATTGATGTGGCCATGATCACAGGCCATTCGGCAACATCGTCGCCAGAAGGGAACATTTGTTTAATACCCATCACAATCGTATTCATTTCGGGGTCTGTAGTGATGAGCAAAGGCCATAAGTATTGATTCCAACCGTAAATGAATAAAATAACAAAGAGTGCAGCGATATTGGTGCGACTCATAGGAAGAACAATATCGATAAAAAACCTCATAGGTTTAGCTCCATCGACTCTCGCAGCTTCAGCAAGTTCATCCGGAATTGTCATAAAAAACTGCCGAAATAAGAAAGTAGCAGTTGCTGAAGCAATAAGTGGTAAGATTAATCCTGAATAGCTATTCAAAAGTCCAAAGCTCGCAATGACTTCAAAAGTTGGCACGATACGAACTTCGACTGGAAGCATAAGCGTAATGAAAATTAGCCAGAAAAATACCTGCCTGCCTGGAAATCTGAAATACACAATCGCGAACGCTGAAAGCAGCGAGATTGTAATTTTCCCAACGGCAATACCCATGGCCATTACAAAACTATTAAACAACATTTTTGCCACTGGAACATTCACTCCCGCAAAAAGTGCTGCCTTATAGTTGTCTATAAATTGATCACCAGGCAAGATTGGCATAGGCGGGGATACAATTTCTGGCTGCGTTACAGTCGATGCGACGAAGGCTAACCAAATCGGAAAAAATATAATAAGTACGCCAAGGATCATGAACAGATGTGTTAGCCACAAATGTGACCCTTTTTTCTGAACAATACCATTACCAAAAGCCATCAGTAGTGCACTCGCTTTTCTATGTATTTAAATTGTATGACGGTCAGTAGACCTACCACTACTAATAGAATTACGGATTGCGCCGAAGAAGAGCCAAGATCTTGTCCGACAAAGCCGTCTGAAAAAACCTTGTAGACTAATATAGTCGTAGCTTGTTGAGGACCCCCTGCAGTAATGGTGTGAATAACACCAAAAGTTTCAAAAAATGAATAAACAACATTTACAACTAAGAGGAAAAAAGCCGTTGGGGTAATGAGAGGGAGCACAATATCAAAAAATCGACGCCAGAAATGTGCACCATCAATAGCACTCGCTTCAATTAACGACTTTGGAACTGACTGTAACGCGGCAAAGAAAAATAAGAAATTATAACTTATGCGTCCCCAGGCCGAAGCTATGACAACCAAACCCATAGCTTCACCACCATTCAAAACGTGGTTCCAATCATATCCCAGCTGCCCAAGATACCAAGAAACAATGCCAACTCTTGTGTTAAACATAAACATCCACAGCACACCAGCAACCGCGGGGGCGACAGCATATGGCCATATCAAGAGCGTACTATATATACCTGAGCTTTTAATTAATCGGTCAGCGCATACGGCGAGCAACAAAGCGGGTATCATTGAACAAAATGTTACTAAAACTGAAAATACCGCTGTTGTTAAAAACGATGCACGATAATATTTGTCGCCCAGCAGGTATTCAAAGTTACCCAATCCGACATATTGAGATGAAAGACCAAAAGGATCTGGGATGAATAATGACTGCCAGACAGCTTGAGCAGCTGGGTAAAAGAAAAAAATTATTGAGATAATAAGTTGAGGTGCGACTAAGCAGATTGGCAGCAACCAACCGCGAAAGATTACCCGCTTTTCCATTATTTAATACCTAAAGTTAACTGGCGAGTTATCTTAACCCGCCAGTTACTGGTTAGCTTTATTTATTAGCAGATTCGAAGCGACGTAGTAATTTATCACCTCGTTCTTTTGCACTATCCATAGCCTCTTGAGCAGATTTATCACCTGACCAAATAGCCTCTAACTCTTCATCAATGATCCCACGGATCTGATCAAAAGAACCTAATCTTAGGCCCTTCGAGTTAGCCGTTGGCTGCTTAGCTGTCATCTGAATTACAGCGATATCCGTTCCAGGATTTTTTTCGTAGAAACCGGATGCACGCGTCGCTTCACCAGCTTCAGCGGTAATAGGCAAATATCCTGTATTTTGGTGCCAGGCTGCCTGTACATCTGAAGTTGAAAGGAAAGATAAAAACTCTCCAACACCTTTATATTCATCACTCTCGTGTCCTTGCATTACCCAAAGGGATGCACCGCCGATGATTGTATTCTGTGGTTCAGAAGCAACGGCTTTCCAATATGGAAGTGGCCTAACTTCAAAATCGAACTCGGCTTCACGACTAATGCCGGCATAGCCTGCTGAGCTCTCTGTAAATAATGCACACTCACCAGAACGGAAGTTTGCTCCACCTTCATTTCGACGACCAGTGTAGATGAATTTCCCATCTTTTGCCCAATTTCCCATCGCAGACAAATGAGCAACTTGTGCAGGACCATTCAGCATAAGTTCAGTATCAAGTCCAGCAAAACCATTGTCCTTCGATGCGAATGGTACATTATGATAAGCGGAGAAATTTTCCAAGTGAATCCAACTTTGCCAAGCTGTGACCAGAGGGCAATCTTCGCCACCAGCTTTCAATTGATCTAGCACGTCACCTACTTGCTCCCAAGTCGACATATCAGTATCTGGGTTTACCCCAGCCGCAGACATCGCGTCACGATTTACCCAAAGTACCGGCGTGGAAGAGTTGAATGGAAGAGACAGCATTTCGCCATCAGTTGAAGTGTAATAACCCTTAACCGAACCTATGTATGCATCTGGATCAAAGGTTGCACCACTTTCAGCCATTACTTCGTAGACTGGTTTTATCGCACCTTTTGCCGCCATCATGGTAGCTGTACCAACTTCAAACACCATCAAAATATGAGGCTGCTCTTTAGCTCGGAATGCTGCAATACCAGCGTTCAAGGTTTCAGAGTAGTTACCTTTATGGGTTTGGACTACCTTATAATCATTTTGACTTGCGTTGAATTCATCAACCTGAGCAGCAACTAATTCTCCAAGCCTGCCGGTAAACGCATGCCAAAAATGTACTTCTGTCTGTGCCATTGCCATCAGAGGCGAAAGACACGTCGACGCTGCAAGTACGCCTAATATGTTTTTATTCATTTTTCCTCCCTGCATCTTTTGATGCTTATCGAACTATCAGTTAAAGTTTGAAGTCTTCGAGTGACCAAAGATTACGAGGGTTAATTTATAATTCAAGATAAATTTTTATATCAATAATATAATACAATGTTATATTTTGATCAGAACAAAAAAGAAGAACCTAAAAATGTTAAGACTAAGACAATTAGAAGCGCTAAGCGCCGTGATCACGACTGGTTCAATCTCTGGAGCAGCAAAAACATTGGGAATTAGTCAACCTGCCATGAGCCGGCTAATTGCAGATTTATCAAAAAATTTTGAATTCAATTTATTCAACAAACGCGATGGACAGTTAACACCAAGCCAAGAAATTCAACTCCTGTATCCCGATATTGAGCGCGTTTTGGAACTTATGGGAAACATTCAAAACACAAGTGCCGAAATCAATGATCGTAAGGCTGGACATCTCAAAATCGCTTGTCTGCCAGGTTTTGCTACGAGTCATCTTCCTAAAGTCGTAGCAACTTTTTTGAAAAATAGACCAGAAGTTACAATGACGATCGAACCCGATCGTCCCGAAAGGATCTTAGAGTGGATGGCAGGTGAGCAATACGATATAGGTATAACTGATGGTTTTTCTGGGCATCCATCAGTTGAACGTACTGAAATTGACATCAGAACGGTCTGTGTTTTTCCGCAAGGCCATGCTCTGGGGCAACTAAAAGAAATAACTCCAACCGATTTAATTAATGAGAAACTTATTCATTCGCGAAGGGATAGTGTTTTCTTTCAAAGTGTTTCCCAAGCATTTCAACGTGCACAAATTGAATTCAAATCAAGTATCGAAGTTCGTCAATTTACTGCGGCGTGTGAGCTTGTGAGCAATGGACTTGGGGTATCGATATTAAGTGAACTTGACGCCTCAAAATATGTAAACACGGGACTGGAGTTCCGTCCATTCAGACCGAAGATCCCACATCGACTTGCACTATTAAGACCTACTTTGAAAAGGCCATCCATGATTTCTCTTGAATTCATGCAGTTGTTTCACGAAAGTTTACGGCAATACCAGCAATGAAATCATATACAGTTTGTATAATCTGACCATCATGCAACCGACTGAACAAGTAGTGGCGCATAATAAGAACTGTGTTCTTCCACTAGGTTGTCGACACAGTGTGGGACCCCGAAACCTCACCCCGCAAACAAACGCAAAACTGTTTTTGGTGTGTTTTTGAATCTCACACGCTTAGCGTAAGTGTGCGAAAATTAAGTCATTGATATTGTTTTTAAAAGTGGTGCCCGGGGGCACAACCATACTTTTCTAAATTATCATTTAATTATAGATGGTTAGAAGACGACAAAAATATGGAAGTGGTCCTGAAAGCGGTCCTTGAATTATAGGTTTACCCAATTTTTAGATATATTTGATCGAACGCAGGCATCGATGAATCGAACACCGTCAATGCCCTCATCAATGTTTGGATAGCGTAAGTATGCATCGGGTAATTCGATTTGATCGCGCCGCGCTGCAACAGCAACAGCAAATTCGGTATATAGATTTGCCCAGGCCTCGATCAGTCCTTCTGGGAAACCACGTCCCGTGCGCACAAATCGCTCAGTTTGTGTGGAAATGCCGTGTCCATGACCTCGGCTTAGGGTTTGATCAGGTTCACCAAATACATTCAGGTATAACTGTTCTGCATGCTCCATATCCCATTCTAACCCACCCAGGCTGCCAAAAATACGCAAGCGTAAACCGCCACGATTTCCAGGGGCCTGCCGTGTCGCCAGCAATGTCCCTGGTACGCCGCCTTCATATTCTGTCATCATGAAAACGGTGTCTTCTAATGGTTTTGGTAAACCACATACATGAAAATCTGCACGCACGCTGCGCAAGGTTAAACCACTGACAAACTGTGCCAAATGTGCTGCGTGTGTGCCAATATCCCCAACACAAGATGTAGGACCAGACACCGCTGGATCCAAGCGCCACTTGACGTGTGACGCGTCCCCTGCATCTGGCGGCGTCATCCAGTCCTGCATAAATTCAACGTGAATTTGATTGATCCGCCCCAAAACGCCTGATGCGACGATTTCCTGAGCCTGTCGGATCATCGGATAGCACGACATTGTATAGCATACGGCGAAAACCTGACCACTTTCGCCCACCGCATCCCCAAGCAGCGATGCCTCTTCGACCTTATTCGTCAGTGGTTTGTCGCAAATCACATCAATTCCAGCGTCCAAGAATGTTTTTGCAGCTGGATAATGCATGTTATTTGGGGTTGTTATCATGACGGCGTCAATCCCATCATCACGTTGTTCTTCCTTCTCGGCCATCTGCTGGAACGAAGAATACGCCCGATCTGGGTCAATGTGCCAATCCGCTGCCCGTTCAAATGTTCGCTCAGGATCCGAGGATAAGGCCCCTGCAACCACATCCCAGCGGTCTGTGAGCCGCGCTGCCATCGCTTGTGTTTGTGCAATGCGTCCACCGCCAACAACACCCAGTCGCAGACGACGAGATTGCCTTGGGAACGGGCCATTTATATCAATTGGGTCACGTAAAATCATTGATGTCTCGGATCATATTAAAGGGTTGGGGGTGTGGCACCTGCTGGCAACATTTCTACAGCCATGAAAATCGAAGGTGTAATGGTTTCAAATTGATGCCATGGGTAATTTCCATCTGCATCATACATGGGGCGGTGTGTCGTTCCAGGGGCCATTGGCTCTTCTAAATAAAGCGTACTTACATCGCGTTCGCGACACTGCTGCATTTTTCCGAACCCGATGATTTGTGTATGTACTTCGCGAAATCCAGGAACAGGACAAAACGCATGCTCACGGTGCAATCCAACATTCAGGGGCACGGTTGCAGAATGATACATCGTAAACCCAAATTGCCCTAACCAGACCTTGGGCGACATATAGTGGCCAATGCCACGCAAGCGTTCTTCGCCGCGCACCTCATAAGCAGATGGCCAAGTTGCGCGAACGCGTTCCAGCAATTCATTTTCATCAGAATAATCCGCAAATCGTTCGATCAGCACCGCGTGTTCCAAACCGATGAGTTCAACATCCGAAACAATCACGGACTGTAAGTGCCCGATCTTTTGATCCCGTATATGAATTGGGTGCTCAGACAGATTCAGTAAGATACTCTTTCCGATGACTGTAAATCTTTGCTCTTCTTGAAACACATTAGTTGTGAAAAATGGTTCAGAAATGTCCAGATTGGTAATGCTCATCACAGATCCTCTGCAAAATTTTCGGGCAACGGATTGGGTCGGTCGCAGCGGCTTTGGATATCTACATAGCCGCCTCTGTCAGGGGACTCTAATATACCCAACATAACGTCCAAAACATGTTGGGCCAAATCACCACTGGCCCTCGGGCAGCGACCCTCTTTCACGGCAAAGGAAAGGTCTAATAATCCCAAACCACGACTGTTTTCGTTGAATCCATGCCTATTTTCAGCAATGCACCACTCCGTTGGCCGATCCGTCGGACGCGGTTGTAATTCCCACCGACTCTCTTTTCGTGTCCGATACCATACAGGCCCGTGAAAATCGTTTGCCCCATGCACAGGATCAGGATCGGGAATGCAAATTGTTCCCTCGGTTCCATAAATCTCAAACCGAGGCGTTTCACTATCCCAAATATCAAAGCTGATCGTCATCGATCCAATTGCACCGCTTTCGAATTCAAGCATTGACATCGAATGTGTATCGACATCGACAGTCATCCATTCCCCGTTGCGAGGACCGTTTTCGATTTGACGCCGATCAAATGTTTTACGCGCCATACCACTAACACGACGAATAGGTCCCATGAGGAACACCATTGCCGTCAAATAATAAGGACCCAAATCCAATAAGGGACCACCACCGGCTTGATAATAGAAATCTGGGTTGGGATGATGACGCTCGACTCCGTGCGTCCCAACGAAGGCCATGCATCCCGTCACATCACCAATCAAACCTTCGTCTAACAAGCGACGCACGGTTTGCCAGCGCGCGCCCAAAAATGTGTCAGGTGCATTACCAACCAGTAACCCAGATTTTTGAGCCAAATTAAGGATTGCAGCCCCATCTTCACGATTTGTCGCAAAAGGTTTTTCAGAATATACATGTTTCCCCCCGCGCAATGCTCGCATGCTTACTTCCGCATGCACAGCAGGGATCGTTAGATTCAGGATGCAATCAAGGTTTGGATCAGAAATTATATCATCAGGGTGGGCAACGCTTGGTACACCATATTTTGCGGCCTTCTCTTCGCTTTCAGACAGATTCAAGCTGCCACACACGTAAACGGACAGCCCTGACCACTTGGCACAGTTTTGCAGATATATGTCGCTAATCTTGCCTGTCCCAATCAATCCAACGCGGAACGGTTCCTGATGCTTTCGAATGGAGTACGTCTTTTCCAATTTAATAAATCTTTCTAACTACTCAGAGTTTTGGCATACCTTTTATCGATTTAATGCGCTTTTGCGCTGCAATTCGAAACGGTGCGTTAGGCGCACCGTATCCTTGATAGTTGCCGACACGTTGCACAATTTCAAAGAACAAACCACCAGTGAACTCTTTTGAATAACACTGGAAAAATGTACCGCCATCGTCCTGATCGTAGAGAACATTAGCCCGTTTCATTTTTTCCAAAAGGCCGGCAGGCAGATCAAACCTGGCACCCAGATCGTCATAGTAATTTGATGGCATTGGTAAGGTTTCAAACCCATGTTCAATCATCTTTTCCAGAGTTGAGAAGATATCATTACAAGCAAGCGCCAGATGTTGTACTGATGCTCCGAAAGATTCAGCCAAGAATGATCCGGCCAATGTTCGATGCGTATCTGCACCATTGAGAGTTACCCGCAAAGACCCATCGGCTGTTTCAACAACTTGACTGCGCACCAACCCGTCTGGGTCAAAAACATCGACCATCGGTGATTTTTTCATTTCAAATAAAGAGGTGTAGAAAAGACTCCAGCTTAGCATGTCATCGTAACTCATGGTTTGAGCAAGGTGATCAATGTTGCGAAGCCCAAAACCCTTTTGATCAGCTGTTTGGGAAAACTCTGTTTCCCAGAGGCGGTCCATCCCGTTTTCGTTGCCAACAAAATGTATTACAGATCCGGATAATCCACGAACAGCTGGAATATCTAACTCATCTTTTTCTTGCGGCTGTTTAAATGAAGAATTGCCAAGGTATGCAGCACGCTCCAAGGTATCCCTAGCCGAGGAGACCTCAATCCCGATATCGCACACAGTGGTTCCACGGGCATTCCATTGAGTTGCAGCATGGCCAGATGTTTCTTGATTCAAGACAATGCGAATACCTCCTTGCTGATAGAGGTCAGCGGCCTTGTTTTTATGTTTGCCAATTTTGGAAAACCCCATGCTCTCCAGGTAATTACCTAAACGTTGTGCTTCTTCACCACGAGATGCAAATTCGACGAAAGACAAGCCTGATGTTTCGCTACGCCGCGGGAATTCAGGTAAATCCAAACTTATTTCTGGTTCAGCGCGCCGTACATCATCCATCAAGGAAATTAATGACCGATATCCATCTACGGCAACCAACTTTGAAGAGCCCCCTCTAAATTGGTCATTGAAGATCTCTAGACTTACAGGACCGCTGTAACCTGTCGCCATAACTGCTTGCATAAAACCTTGGACGTTTAAATCACCCTCTCCCGGCATGTTTCGGAAATGGCGAGACCAATACAGAAGATCCATTTCGATCAAAGGCGCATCAGCAAGCTGCACGAAAAATATTTTATCACCAGGAATTGATCGAATGGTTGCAGGTTCGATCTTACGAGAAAGCGTATGAAAGCTGTCCAAAATCAACCCAACATTTGCGTGATCTGCACGGCGCACAATTTCCCATGCATCCCGGTGGTCATTGACGTGTTTTCCCCAGGCAAGAGCCTCATAGCCAACTCGGATACCTCGATCTTTCGCTATTTCCCCAAGTGCATTGAAATCAGCAGCCGCACGATCAATTCCACCCAAGGAAGAAGCATGACAAGATGAACAAATTAACACTAGATCGGTACCAAGTTCCTGCATGAGATCAAACTTACGCTCTGCACGATTGAAGGCTTTAGAGCGCATAATCTCTGGTAAACCTTCGAAATCACGAAATGGCTGAAACAAAGTAATTTCTAGGCCGTAGTCACGAACCATATTCCCAACGTCGCGCGGCGAGCCATCATAAGCGATGAAATCTTGTTCAAAAATTTCGATGCCATCATACCCAGCTGCCGCAATTGCCTCGAGTTTTTCCCTAAGGTTTCCCGAAATTGAAACTGTGGCGATCGAGGTTTTCATGAAATTATCCTTGGTATCCAAATGCTCTTGGAAGCCACAAGGTAAGATCGGGTACGAGC
>JAAEZW010000424.1 GCA_018222665.1 Paracoccaceae bacterium | reverse complement strand
ACGCGCATGGCCCAAGGTCCCAGTTCAGATGCATTTGAACAGATGCTGCTTGACGAGGGGATTGAGGCGGATGCCTTAGCACAATGGCAGAGCATACGCGCCGAAACCGCGAACCATGCTGATCCCGCCGAAATGGCGCATCGCTTTATGCAGGGGTCAATTGATGCCATGCAGGCGGTTGTGCATAAGCGCATGTCAGATTGTGTTGCGGCCCATCCCGACCCCGACCGCATTTGCCGCGTTTTGGCGTTAGATCCCGAACCTTGGCGCGGAATGTAGCGTTTCTGATTGCACGTTGAAATTCCTGCGCTAAGTTTCGGATGTAGCTGATATTGCAGGGGGCAAGATGGATCGCTTTGACGATATTCGGGACGGCATTCGCGCGTTATGCGCACAATTTCCCGCAGAGTATCATCGCAACATTGATCGGGATCGTGGATACCCCGATGCATTTGTCGAGGCATTGACGCGCGAGGGATGGATGGCCGCCCTTATTCCCGAAGAATATGGGGGATCGGGCCTTGGTCTGACCGAGGCCTCTGTAATAATGGAAGAGATCAATCGCGCTGGCGGCAATTCGGGCGCCTGTCACGGTCAGATGTATAACATGAACACGCTGCTGCATCACGGGAGTGAGGCGCAGAAAAACGACCTATTGCCAAAAATTGCGGCAGGTGAAATTCGACTTCAATCCATGGGGGTGACGGAACCCACAACGGGAACGGATACAACCAAGATCAAAACCACGGCCGTTCGCAAAGGTGATCGTTATGTGATCAACGGGCAAAAGGTCTGGATCAGCCGTGTACGCCATTCCGATTACATGATCCTGTTGGCGCGCACCACGCCGCTGGATCAGGTCAAAAAGAAATCCGAAGGCATGTCGATATTCTTGGTCGATATCAAAGAGGCGCTGAAAACCGGAATGGAACTGCGCCCCATTGAAAACATGGTCAATCACGAAACAAACGAGTTGTTTTTCGACAATCTGGAAATCCCTGCCGAAAACCTTATCGGGGAAGAGGGACAGGGGTTTAAATATATTCTCACGGGGCTGAACGCGGAACGTGTTTTGATTGCGGCGGAATGCATTGGCGATGGGTATTGGTTTACCGACACCGTCACCAAATACGTCAGCGAACGCGAAGTGTTCGGCCGTCCCATCGGTCAAAATCAGGGGGTGCAATTCCCGATTGCCGAAGCCTATATTGAAATCGAGGCTGCAAATTTGATGCGCTACAAGGCCTGTGATTTGTTTGATGCAGGCGCACCTTGTGGCGCTGAGGCGAATATGGCCAAATATCTGGCCGCCAAAGCCAGTTGGGAGGCCGCAAATGCCTGTATCCAGTTCCACGGTGGATTTGGATTTGCTGCCGAATATGATGTGGAACGCAAATTCCGCGAAACACGCCTGTATCAGGTCGCGCCCATTTCGACGAATTTGATCCTGTCCTATGTGGCCGAACATGTTTTGGGCATGCCGAGGTCCTTTTAATGTCTGCGCTGAAACCTTTGACGGGTCTAAAAGTTGTCGCCATTGAACAGGCGGTTGCCGCCCCCTTTGCCACCTGTCGATTGGCGGATGCGGGTGCCGAGGTTATAAAAATTGAACGGCCCGAGGGCGATTTTGCCCGTGGCTATGACGATGTGGCAGCAGGGCAATCCAGTTATTTTGTCTGGTTGAACCGTGGCAAAACATCTGTTGCGCTGGATTTAACATCGGACGCGGGGCGCGCGCGGTTGCGCGATTTGATGTCTGGTGCGGATATGGTTGTTCAAAATCTGCGCCATGGGGCGTTGGAACGCTTGGGGTTTTCGTTTGAGGATTTGCGCCGTGAAAACCCGCGTTTGATCACCTGTTC
>JAAEZW010000423.1 GCA_018222665.1 Paracoccaceae bacterium | reverse complement strand
GAACCCAATTGGATTGAAATGCGGCCCAACAACCTCTGCCGAGGATTTGAAAGTTCTAATGGCCAAGTTGAACCCAGAAAACGAAGCGGGTCGTATGACCCTGATCGCCCGTTTTGGCGCGGGCAGCGTTGGGGATCATCTACCTCGTCTGATTAAGGCTGTCGAAGAAGAGGGCGCAAATGTTGTGTGGTCCTGCGATCCGATGCACGGCAATACAATCAAATCAGCGACAGGGTATAAAACACGGCCCTTCGACAGTGTCCTGCGCGAAGTGCGCGAATTCTTTGAGATACATGCGGCAGAGGGCACTATCCCAGGTGGTGTGCATTTTGAAATGACAGGTCAAGATGTCACCGAATGCACAGGTGGCCTGTATGCGCTTAGCGATGAGGATCTGTCTTCGCGCTATCACACAGCGTGCGATCCGCGTTTGAATGCATCTCAATCCTTGGAATTGGCCTTCCTTGTAGCCGAGGAATTGGTGAAGCGCCGCTCAGACGGCGCCGCAGTCGCAGCACAATAATTGGATATAGATTAAAAACGAAAGGGCGCTGATTTCAGCGCCCTTTTTTGTTTCTGTGTCGTGGTGGTTAATCCTAGAACGGGATTTCGTCGTCCATGTCGTTTGATGGACGCAAGTCGCCACCATAGGGGTCTGCAGATGCGGGGCCGCTGTCATAGCCTTGATCATAGCCACCGCCGCCTGATTCACCGCCATAACCGCCGCCAGCATTGTCGCCACGGCCATCCAGCATGGTCAGCGTAGAGGTATAGGGGCGCAAAACCACTTCAGTGCTATAGCGGTCTTGACCCGACTGATCCTGCCATTTGCGCGTTTCCAATTGACCTTCGATATAGATTTTTGATCCCTTGCGCAGATATTGTTCTGCAACGCGCACAAGCGGTTCTGAAAAAATCGCAACGCTGTGCCATTCGGTTTTTTCGCGACGTTCGCCCGTATTTCGGTCTTTCCAGTTTTCAGAGGTTGCAATGCGCAGGTTACACACTTTGCCCCCATTGGGGAAGCTTCTGACCTCTGGATCGCGCCCCAGATTACCGATTAGAATTACTTTGTTCACTGACCCTGCCATCGCACTCTCCTATGATCTTCGCGCGTCTCTTGCCCTAAAGCACATTTTCAATATGAATAAAATATTAATGAACGGGAGGGAACAGGGAATTTTCTGCAAGCTGACATTCATTTGTTGGGCGAAAAGACAATCAGGTGTAAAAGATCCACATGGTTCGGGTTGGTTTCATACCGTTTATCTGTGCTGCGTGCATTGCCACGGGGACTGTGGCAGATCGTTCGGGGAAAACAAAGCAATTTCAAACGTTGGAACGGTTGAATGGGGTATCGCCCTCGGTTTCGTTAAGGCGCGAAGATGTGTATATTCCGGGCCTCTCAGGCGAGGTTCCGAGTGATATAGAATATCGCGGACCCTATTTGGATTTGGCAAAACGCGCCGCCAACCGTCATCGCATCCCCGAGGCGTTGTTTTTGCGCCTAATCAACCACGAAAGCCGTTGGAACCCCAAGGCGCTGTCGCCAAAAGGTGCAATTGGATTGGCGCAATTGATGCCCGATACTGCGCGCCTGTTAAACGTGAACCCGCGTATTCCCTCGCAAAATTTAGAAGGGGGCGCGCGTTACCTTGCAATTCAATATAAACGCTTTGGCTCTTGGCGCTTGGCACTCGCGGCCTATAACACAGGGCCAGAGGCGGTGGTGAAATATGGCGGAGTGCCGCCCTATAAAGAAACGCAGAACTATGTGCGTATAATCCTGAAACGCTAGAGGTGCTTATTTAAAGGAGTACTGCCGTTCCACTTTGGCCACACGCAGAATGTAATCCTCGTACC
>JAAEZW010000422.1 GCA_018222665.1 Paracoccaceae bacterium | reverse complement strand
GACAAAGGCCGCGATCGCATCCATGACCGAATGTTTGGGCATGGATCACGGGCACCAGAATATTCGCGTCAATGCCGTCTGCCCGAATGAGGTGAATACACCAATGCTGCGCACAGGATTGCACGTGCGCGGGTTTGATCCAGACACAGCCATTGCGGAATTGGGTAAAACTGTGCCTTTGGGCCGTATCGCAGAACCCGAAGATATCGCCGATGTGGTGCTGTTTCTTGCATCTGACCAGTCGCGCTACATGACGGGCACATTGGTTGAGGTAAACGGCGGAAAGCCCGTGTCATGATGCGGTTTGAAAACAAAGTTGCCCTTGTCACTGGCGGACGCAGCGGGATTGGACAGGCCACGGCAAGACGCCTACGCGATGAAGGCGCAACCGTGATTACGGCGCAGCGCGGGATTGATCCAGACTTTCCATCAATCAGCGTCGATTTTGCCGATCCCATCGCCACCAGTGCCGTGGTGGATCAGGTCGTTTCGATGCATAGTCAGTTGGACGTTTTGATCAACAACGCGGGCATCATGCAAGAGGCCTATGCCGAGGACATGTCGCTTGATGATTGGATGCGCACAATCAACATCAACCTGACCGCCCCATTCCTATTGATCAAATCCGCACTGCCGCATTTGCGAAACACAAAAGGGGCAATTGTGAATACTGGTTCGATCGAGGGGTTAGGATCTAACCCCATGCATGCAGCCTATGGCGCATCCAAGGCAGGATTGCATGGCATGACCAAGGCAATTGCGGTGGATCATGGTAAAGATGGCATTCGCTGCAACGCCGTAGCACCTGGTTGGATCGATACAGACTTAAACGTGGATTACATCGACAATATGCCCGACCCTGACGCCTTTCGCCGTGATATTGCAAAAATCCATCCCATTGGCAGCACCGGCAAACCACAGGATGTTGCTGCCCTTATTGCCTTTCTTGCATCAGATGACGCTGCATTCATCACAGGTGAAATTTATCGTGTAGACGGCGGCAGGATGAGCAAACTGAGCCTGCCGCAATAACGGCAGGTCATCGTTTTACGCCAACCCGACTTGGGTTCCATTGGGTTGAATATCCTCGGGTCGCTGTTCCAACATGGCAAACAAAGCCCCCTGAATATTTGCAACATTTGGATCGTCGTAGATGTTGTTCAATTCATGCGGGTCGTTTTCAAGATCATACATCTCGCCTGTTTGGGATTGATAATCGTAAACCAATTCATGCGTTTTGGTGCGCACTGTCCGCAGGGAAAGGGCTACACCTGCGCGCGTTGGCAACAATTCCCATTCGTTCATCGCGTATTCGCGACTGTACTCGTCCGTTTGAATCAACTTGCGCAAGGATGATCCGTGCTGGGGCAATTTCGCATTCGTTTGTGATCTTGGGCTCTGAATAGCAATTGATCCTATTGCCGAATTCAATAGGATTAGATTTTAGAATGCGCAGAAATCGAAAAAAATCGAATACAGACAAAACAGGCAGTATGCCCGTAAATCATCGCGTCGGCGGTGGCGTAGATCGGCTATCACAAGGCGACCTAAACCTATTGCTTGATGCGGCCATGCAAATTTTGGAAACCGTTGGATTAGCCGAGGTTTCATCCGAAATCAGCGATACCATGTTTGACGCAGGCGCACAGTTATCGGGCGCACGCGTCACAATGCCCAGAAACCTTGTTTTGGAAGCTGTTGATGCCATGCCCAAAACCGTTTTGCTGGCAGGCCAAGTAGCCGATTTTGACATGCAGGTCGGCGGCGAAAACGTCTATTTAGGGACGGGTGGCGCAGCGCCAATGGTACAGGATTTGACATCTACGGATTACAGGGCCGCTGAGTTGCGTGATTTATATGACGC
>JAAEZW010000028.1 GCA_018222665.1 Paracoccaceae bacterium | reverse complement strand
ATTTGAAACGAGATTTTCGACCGCGGGCGCAATCACATCCAAGGCAAGCGCAGGATAAACACCCAGCAACAATGTCATGACCACAAGTGGTGCAAATATCACGCGTTCACGTGTGCCCATATCCGTGATTGATTTCAGGCTTTCCTTGATCAGATCCCCCATCACCACACGACGATAGAGCCATAGGGCATAGGCCGCCGACAGGATCACACCCGACGTTGCGAACAGCGCAACCCAAGTGTTTACTTGGAAGATACCCATCAATGTTAGGAATTCGCCAACAAATCCTGATGTGCCCGGCAAACCAACATTGGCCATCGTAAAGAACATAAAGATCAGGGCATAGGCAGGCATGCGGTTCACCAAACCACCATAGGCGTCGATGTCGCGCGTATGCATGCGATCATAAATCACGCCCACACACAAGAACAGAGCGCCTGAAATAAATCCGTGGCTTAGCATTTGGAAAATCGCGCCATCAATCCCCTGTTGGTTGGCCGCGAAAATCCCCATGGTCACATATCCCATGTGCGCAACCGATGAATAGGCGATCAGCTTTTTCATATCCTCTTGGACCAGCGCGACCAAGGATGTGTACACAATCGCAATAGCAGACATCCAAAACACCAGATCCGCCATCACTGCTGATCCAACGGGGAACATAGGCAAGCTAAAGCGCAAGAATCCATATCCCCCCATTTTCAACAGGATCGCCGCAAGAACAACCGATCCCGCCGTTGGCGCCTGAACGTGCGCATCAGGCAACCATGTGTGCACGGGCCACATTGGCATTTTCACTGCGAACGAGGCAAAGAAGGCCAAGAACAACAATGTCTGCATGCCGCCCAAAACGTGAATACCCAGAACGCTGAAATCCTCAGACCCGAACTGATGTGACATCAATGTTGGAATATCGGCTGTGCCAGCATCTGCATACATTGCGATCATCGCAATCAGCATCAGTACGGATCCGAGCAGCGTATAAAGGAAGAATTTGAACGATGCATAGATGCGGTTTTTGCCGCCCCAAATCCCGATGATCAGGAACATTGGGATCAATCCCGCCTCAAAGAACAGGTAGAATAGAACCAAGTCCAGCGCCATGAACACGCCCAACATCAGCGTTTCCAACAAAAGGAACGCAACCATGTATTCCTTGACCCGCGTGGTCACACCCCAGGACGCATAGATCACCAGCGGCATCATAAATGTGGTTAGCATCACAAACAGGATGCTGATCCCATCAACACCCAGTTTATAGGTCAACCCCATGACCCACTCTGCCTCATGGACCAATTGGAACCCTGTGTTTTGGGGATCAAAATCGCCCAGCATCAAAAGGCTCGCCACAAAGGTGATGACCGTCGCAATAAGCGCAACCCAACGGGCATTGTTGGCCGCCGCCTCATCGTCATCGCGCAGGAACACCAACAGGATCAGTGCCGCAACAGCAGGCAAAAACGTAATAATGGAAAGGATCATGCCAGCCATCTTAGTGGGCTCCTCCGCTGAAGGTCATCCAAGTGATTAGAACGACAATGCCAAGCACCATCGCGAGTGCATATGTAAAGATGTATCCAGACTGCGCGCGACCAGCGAGGCGGGTAAAGAAGGGGATAATCCCCATTGCGACCCCGTTGATGGTGCCATCGATTGTGTTTTCATCCCCACGCTTCCACAAGAAACGGCCTAGCGCCTGTGCGGGACGCACGAAAATCGCGTCATAGATTTCATCAAAATACCATTTGTTCAACAGGAACAAATACAATGGACGCTGTGCATCGGCCCAACGTTTTGGCATTTCGGGGTTCCAGATGTAGAACCACATCGCCATGACAAAACCTATCAACATCGCCACGAATGGGCTGACCTTGACCCATTTCGGGGCATAGTGCGCATCGTGCAGAACGTGATTGTCAGGTGCCATGAAAATTGCGCCAGTTGGGGCGACATGACCCGCATGTTCGCTGCCATGATCGTCCTTGGCCGCGTGATCATCTCCATGATCGTCACTGCCATGCCCATCATCTGAATGCCCGTCTTTCACAGTTTCAGAATAATGCGATTGGATGCCAAAGAATTTGTTCACATCTGCATCGCTTCCGAAAAAGCTTTTGTACCAGATCATCCCAGAGAAGACCGCGCCAAGCGCCAAAACTCCAAGTGGGATCAACATGACCATCGGACTTTCATGCGCATGATCATGGGTGTGTTTGTCCCCACGTGGTTCACCGTAGAAGGTTAGGAACATCAAACGCCAGCTATAGAAGGATGTAAACATCGCCGCAATCAGCAACATCCAGAAGGCATAGCCCCCGCCTGTGCCGGCCCAGGCGCTTTCAATCACAGCATCCTTAGATAGGAAGCCCGCAAATCCGTAATAGGTGAGTGGAATACCAACACCCGTGATCGCCAGTGTCCCGATCATCATTGCCCAGAAGGTATATGGGATTTTCTTACGCAGACCGCCGTAGTTGCGCATATCCTGTTCGTGATGCATCGCGTGGATCACGGATCCCGCACCAAGGAACAACATCGCCTTGAAAAACGCGTGCGTGAATAGGTGGAACATCGCAACCGAATAAACGCCCACACCCGCGGCCACAAACATGTATCCCAGCTGCGAACAGGTTGAATAGGCGATCACACGTTTGATGTCATTTTGCACCAAACCAACGGTTGCCGCAAAAAACGCCGTTGTTGCGCCAAGGAAAGTAACAAAGCCCATCGCCTCGGGCGCATATTCCATCAAGGGCGACATACGACACACAAGGAAAACACCTGCCGTCACCATAGTTGCCGCGTGGATTAGCGCAGATACAGGTGTCGGACCCTCCATCGCGTCGGGCAACCATGTGTGCAACAACAACTGTGCCGATTTCCCCATCGCGCCCACAAACAATAGGAACGCCAGTAGGTTCGCCGCATTCCACTCTGTCCATAGGAAATGAAGCTGTGTTTCCGCCAACATTGGTGCAGCCGCGAACACATCATCAAAACGGATGCTATCAGTTAGATAGAACAGGCCAAAGATACCAAGGGCAAAACCAAAATCGCCCACACGGTTCACAACAAACGCTTTGATCGCGGCAGCGTTCGCGCTTGGTTTGCGATAATAAAACCCGATCAAAAGGTATGAGGCAACGCCAACCCCTTCCCAGCCAAAGAACATTTGGACAAGGTTATCGGATGTCACCAACATCAACATCGCAAAGGTAAAGAATGACAGATATGCAAAGAAGCGTGGCTTATAGCTTTCGCCGTCTTTCCAAGCAGGATCGTGATCCATGTAGCCAAAGCTATATAGGTGCACCAATGAGGATACCGATGTCACAACAATCAACATGATTGCTGTCAAACGGTCCATGCGGATGGACCAATCGGTGCTAAGTGCGCCGCTTTCAATCCAACGCAGGATTGGCAAATGCTGTGTGTCTTGTCCCAAGTTTAGGAACACAATCCAACTTAGCAAACAGGCCAAGAACAACAGACCCGTTGTGACATACATCGCGCCCTTTTCACCGATTTGACGCCAACCAAAGCCCGCGATAATCGCGCCGACCAATGGGGCAAATAGGATAATCTTTTCCATGGTTTTACCCCTTCATCACGTTCACATCTTCCACCGCGATTGTGCCACGGTTGCGGAAGAAGCTGACCAAAATCGCAAGGCCAATCGCGGCCTCGGCGGCGGCAACGGTAAGGACAAACAGTGTAAACACCTGCCCAACCAAATCGCCCAAGTAACTGGAGAAGGCGACCAAATTGATGTTCACTGCAAGCAGCATCAATTCAATCGACATCAACAGGATGATGACGTTCTTCCGGTTCAGGAAGAGCCCAAAGATACCAATGACAAAAAGCGTCGCCGCAACTGTCAGATAGTGTTCTAAACCAATCATATTTTCCTCGGTTTCCTTGTTCTTGCTCCCAAGCGGGCCTTAAAGGCCCTGCCCCGGTTTCACATCTTTTAGTTCCATGGCAGTGGCTGGATCGCGGTACATTTGCGCCAGCACATTTTGCCGTTTCACGTCTTTTCTGTGGCGCAGCGTCAGAACAATCGCACCCACCATCGCAACCAGCAGGATCAGACCCGCCAATTGGAACAGTAGGAAGTATTGATCATATAGGATCAGACCCAATGCCTCGGTGTTGTGCGCATCACTTGGCGTTGGTGCGCCCAAATGATCCTGGGCATGTTCCGCAAAATCCCATGCGCCAAAAGCCATCGCCAATTGCATCAACAGGATCACACCGATCAGTAAGGCCAATGGCAGGTATTGCGCCATCTCGGCCTTTAGGGCCGCGAAATCAATGTCCAACATCATCACAACAAACAGGAACAGAACCGCAACCGCGCCCACGTAAACGATAATCAGCAACATGGCGACGAATTCCGCACCCAGCAGAACAAACAGCCCCGCAGATGACAGAAACGCCAAAATCAACCAGAGCACTGAATGCACGGGATTGCGGCTGATGACTGTGAACAGTCCCCCAGCAATCGTGCAGAGTGCAAACAGGTAAAATGCAAAAGCCATTACGCTCATTTCTCTGTGTCCTCTTTATCTTCCATGACCTCTTGGGCCAACTGCATCGCACGTGTCATCGCAGGCAGGCCCGCAAACATCGACATCTGTCCGATGGTTTCAATAATTTCTTGATCGCGCGCGCCCGCCTCTTTCAGGTGGCGCACCGTTTGGCGCAGGGCGACGTCGTTTTGCGCCCCTTGCATCGTTAATCCCGCCAAGGTCAGCAACAAACGGGTTTTGGCGTCTAAACCTTCGGTGTTGAAGGTATTGCCAAACACCATTTCCATCATGTCCTTTGGCATTTTTGGCATCATCGCCTCGAACCCTTTGGGAGAGAACGTCTCAAGCGCAGGGTTCATGGCTTGTGCCATGTCCTGTGCTGCGCGCATCATCTCTTCAAATGGGTTCTTGGACGTGTTCATCGGTAAGGTGCATCCAATTCAAGGTTGCGTGCGATTTCCGCTTCCCAACGTTCGCCATTCGCCAAAAGCTTGTCTTTATCATAGAAAAGCTCTTCACGGGTTTCTGTTGAAAATTCGAAATTCGGACCTTCGACAATTGCGTCCACTGGGCAGGCCTCTTGGCAGAAACCGCAGTAGATGCATTTTGTCATATCAATGTCATAGCGTGTGGTGCGGCGGCTGCCGTCATCACGTGGTTCTGCATCAATTGTGATCGCTTGTGCGGGGCAGATCGCCTCGCATAATTTACAGGCAATGCAGCGCTCTTCACCATTTGGATAACGGCGCAGCGCGTGTTCCCCACGAAAACGTGGCGACAATGGTCCCTTTTCGTGTGGGTAGTTCACCGTTGCCTTGGGCGCAAAGAAATACTTTAGCCCCAATTTCATTCCGACCCAAAAATCCTGCAATAGGAAATATTTAGCCGCGCGGGAATAATCGATCTGAGTCATCTTATCCTCCAATTGCCCAGCGTGCATATGCACCGCCGAATGCTTCGAATTTTGCTAGGAACGACACCACCACAACCCACACAAGGGACAGCGGTAGGAACACTTTCCAACCCAGGCGCATCAACTGGTCATAACGGTAGCGGGGCGTGATCGCCTTAACCATCGCGAACAAGAAGAAGAAGAACGCCATTTTGCCAACCATCCACAGCGGGCTGTCGGGAATACCCGGGATTGGGGATAGCCAACCGCCAAAGAACAGCAAAGATGTCAGCGCACACATTAGGAAAATCGCAATGTATTCCCCCGCCATGAACAATAGGAATGGGGTCGAACTGTATTCCACCTGATAACCCGCAACCAATTCGGACTCTGCCTCTGGCAAATCGAACGGTGGGCGGTTTGTTTCCGCCAAGGCCGAGATAAAGAACAAGAACACCATCGGCAAATGCGGCAACCAATACCAACTAAAGAAGCCATATGAGCCGTCTTGGGCGCGCACGATATCGCCAAAGTTCATGGACCCTGTCGAAATGATCACACCGATGATGATCAGGCCAATAGACACCTCATATGAAATCATCTGTGCAGCAGAGCGAAGTGAGCCAAGGAACGGATATTTCGAGTTTGAGGCCCAGCCACCCATTATCACGCCATAAACCTCAAGCGAGGAAACCGCAAAGACATACAGGATCGCAACATTGATGTCGGACAACACCCACGTGTCATCAAAGGGAATAACCGCCCATGCAATCAGCGCCAAAACAAAGGATGTCAGCGGCGCCAACATGAACACGGTTCTGTCAGAACCCGCTGGAACAACGATTTCCTTGACCACATATTTCAGGGCGTCCGCCACAGTCTGCAGTAAACCCCAGGCCCCAACAACGTTTGGACCACGGCGCATTTGGACAGCGGCCCAAACCTTACGGTCTCCGTAAACCAGAAACAAAAGGCTTATCATGACGAAGGCGACAACAGCCAAACACTGCGCCACGATAATTAGGGCAATTCCACCCGGTGTATTTAGAAAATCAGCCATCGGTCCTCACACCATTGGTATGTTGTCACGCGCGCATGCATCCGCGACAACTTCTGCGTCAATTGTTTTCGTTCCCTGCGGCAGGGAACGCGATATCGTATAAACGGCATCTGCGCTTAGGCGGTCGGCCTGTTGGCCGATGCGTGTGCGCACATGACGTGCAAATCCACGGATCAGGGTGTATTGCGCCGCTGCGCATTCTGCATAGCGCGCCACCTGTTCTGAGGATTTTGTGCCACTAAGTGTCACGTGAAATTGCACCAAATCATTATCCAACAGCCGTGTTTGAACGCCGTGGTAGCGCAGAGGCTCTTGCGTGACGGGCGCTGTAGTTTGGCACGCGGCCAACGTCAGCGCGGCCATCACCGCCAAAAAGGATATGTAAGGTGCAAATTGCATTACTCAGCCGCAACCTTTTCCATGCCACGCGCTTTGGCGTTGGCGGATAGTTCTGCCATAACCTCGGACGCACGTGCGATTGGGTTTGTAAGGTAGAAATCGGAAACCGCGTTGCGGAACGCCGCATTGCCCAGTTTGCCTGTACCAACCGCGACCCATTCGTTTTCGGCAACTTGGTCAACACCTGCCAGATGCGGATGCGCCGCAACCATCGCCTGACGCAATTGCGCAAGACTGTCATATGGCAATGTTGCATCCAGTTCCGCTGACAAGGCACGCAAGATCGCCCAGTTTTCTTTGGCCTCGCCCGGCGCAAATCCTGCACGCATGGCAAGCTGTGGGCGGCCCTCTGTGTTGACGAATAATCCGTTTTCTTCGGTATAGGCCGCCGCAGGCAGGATGACATCCGCACGGTGTGCACCGCGATCCCCATGGCTGCCTTGGTAGATAACGAATGCACCGTCGCCATTTTCAACTTCATCCGCGCCAAGGTTATAAATCACCTCGGCAGCATTGACGCCGTCCATACCGTTTTCGTTGACCGCGTTGACATCCATCGCACCAACGCGTCCCGCAGCCGTGTGCAAAACCATTAGCTTGCTGTTCGTCTCTGCCGCCAATTGCATCGCCGCGCCAAGTACCGCTGATCCATCCGCCTCACGCAGAGCGCCTTGGCCCACGATCACAACAGAGGACACATCCTTGACCGCGCCATACTCTTTCCCAAGCAGGCTGTTCAATGCCGCACGATCTGTGCCGACATGCGCATAATCATAAGTGAGATCAACCGCCTCACCCACAAGGCCGATGTTTGCGCCATTGGCCCATGCCTTGCGAATGCGGGCGTTTAGAACAGGCGCCTCATCCCGTGGGTTTGTGCCGATCAATTGAATGAATTGCGCGCTATCCACGTCTTCGATCGTGGCAGTGCCGACATAGCCCGAACGGTTGCCCGCAGGCAATTTGGCCCCATCTGTGCGGCATTCCACAACGCCGCCCAATCCCTCGATCAGGTTTTTCAGGGCAAAGGCGGCTTCGGTTGATGACAGATCACCAACCAGACCAGCAACTTTTTTGTCCTTCATCGCGCTGGCGGCCGCACCCAATGCCTCGGGCCACGATGCGGGGCGCAATTTGCCGTTTTCGCGGATGTATGGGCGATCCAAGCGCTGACGGCGCAGACCATCCCAAACGAAACGTGTTTTATCGGAAATCCATTCTTCGTTCACGCCATCATGGTTGCGCGGCAGGATGCGTTTGACTTCACGCCCTTTGGTATCAACGCGAATATTCGCGCCCATGGCGTCCATCACATCAATGGTTTCTGTTTTCGTCAATTCCCAAGGACGCGCCGTAAAGGCATATGGTTTTGATGTCAGGGCACCAACAGGGCACAAATCAATGATGTTGCCCTGCATGTTGCTGTCCAATGTCTGGTTCAGATAGCTGGTGATTTCGCTGTCTTCGCCACGGCCCGTTTGGCCCATCTGAGTGATGCCCGCAACCTCGGTTGTAAAACGCACACAGCGCGTACAGCTGATGCAGCGCGTCATTGTGGTTGCCACCAAGGGACCCAAATCCAGATCGGTTGAGGCGCGTTTTATTTCTTTATAACGGCTGTCTGCTATGCCATAGGCCATGGCCTGATCCTGTAGATCGCATTCCCCACCCTGGTCACAAATCGGGCAATCAAGGGGGTGGTTGATCAGCAAAAATTCCATCACGCCTTCGCGCGCTTTTTTCACCATGGGCGAATTGGTTTTCACAACGGGGGGCTGTCCCTCAGGTCCGGGGCGCAAATCGCGTACCTGCATCGCGCAAGATGCGGCGGGTTTGGGCGGGCCGCCCACGACCTCGACCAAACACATGCGGCAGTTCCCCGCAATCGACAAACGTTCATGATAACAGAAACGTGGCACTTCGATCCCTGCAACTTCGCAGGCTTGGATCAGCGTCATTGCGCCATCCACTTCCACTTCGTTCCCGTCGATGATGATTTTCTTTAGGTCTGTCATCGCATTCACTTCTTAATCTGCCGCATCCAATGGGGGCGGTCGTTTCTAGTTGATGTCTCGCGCATAGGGAGTGGACGCAAAAGGGGCGCAGGTTGAAAAAGCGCCTCAACGCGCGCTCTGAATGTCCGAAAAATGCCAATCATTTTGGATCGCACCTTCCCGCTAGGGTCATAGAACGGTTCGACAGCGATATCGCCTCGTCGTCAGGACCAATTGACCAAATGATGTCTGATGTTCCAAACTGTTCAATGCAGTAAATCGTCGCCTCATACCGGGCCGCATCGCGTGCGCCCGCGATTGATTTCGCAGCATTGCGAATACGTACAGAGAAGCCACGGGGGTCCACACCGCTCTTCGAGGCGCGGCCGGCAAAGTAATGCCCGTCAAATTTCACCGCATTGACGTTGCGGGTAGTGCCAGAACAGGCTGCAACCAAAGTTGACGCAACCACAACTTTGGCAAGGGCGCTCAAGTGTCGCCTATGTTTAAGATGCTGATGCTCAGAAGGTGTTGCGCCGTTCATGAAATCTGCGCCTACTCTGCTGCCATGGCGCCTGTGCGCCCTGTTTGTTGCGCATTGATCCGATCCTCAATTTCTTCGCGGAAATTGCGGATCAAACCTTGGATTGGCCATGCCGCCGCATCGCCAAGTGCACAAATTGTATGTCCTTCGACCTGCTTGGTAACGTCCCATAGCATGTCGATTTCTTCTGGATTCGCCTCGCCTTTGACCAGACGATCCATCACACGCATCATCCAACCTGTGCCTTCACGACAGGGGGTACATTGACCACAGCTTTCATGTTTATAGAATTTGGAGAGGCGCCAAATCGCTTTGATGATATCAACGGATTTATCCATGACGATCACGGCCGCGGTTCCCAAACCTGATCCCAAATCACCGCGCAGATAATCAAAATCCATGATCGCGTCGCGCATGTTTTCACCGCGCACGCAGGGTACCGAAGATCCACCTGGGATTACGGCCAACAAATTGCCCCATCCACCACGAATGCCGCCGCAATGAGTTTCGATCAACTCTTCAAAACTGATCGACATCGCCTCTTCCACCACGCAGGGGTGATTCACGTGGCCCGAAATCGCGAACAATTTCGTACCCGCGTTGTTTTGGCGACCAAATCCTGCAAACCATTCTGGTCCACGGCGCAATATGGTTGGAACAACAGCGATTGATTCAACGTTGTTAACTGTTGTGGGGCATCCGTAAAGCCCAGCACCCGCAGGAAACGGGGGTTTCATCCGCGGCATTCCCTTTTTACCTTCAAGGCTTTCGATCAATGCGGTTTCTTCACCACAAATATATGCCCCTGCCCCGTGGTGTAGGTAAAGGTCAAAATCCCAGCCTGACTTGGCCGCGTTTTTCCCAAGCAGACCTGCGTCATACGCCTCATCAATGGCGTTTTGCAGCGCTTCTTTTTCGCGGATGTATTCACCGCGGATATAGATATAGCAGGCATTTGCATTCATCGCGAAAGATGCGATCAGCGCACCTTCGATCAGCGTGTGCGGATCGTGGCGCATGATTTCGCGGTCTTTACAGGTGCCTGGTTCTGATTCATCGGCGTTGATAACCAAATAGGCTGGGCGACCATCGCTTTCTTTTGGCATGAATGACCATTTCAAGCCTGTCGGGAACCCCGCACCACCGCGGCCACGCAGGCCAGAGGCTTTCATCTGATCAATGATCCAATCGCGGCCATTTTGGATAATTTTCGCCGTACCGTCCCAATGACCACGGGCCATTGCACCTTTGAGCGTACGATCATGCATCCCGTAGAGATTAGTAAAGATCCGATCCTGATCCTTTAGCATGTGACAATCATCCTTTGTTCGCTTGGCGCTTGCGCCAAATTTGTGCAGTTACAACCATCGCCCAAAACAGCGCGGCCAAAACCAGCAGATCGATCAAAATCGCAAAGCGACCCGACAGACCGATCTGCGGTCCGATATACTGAGCAGCAATCCAAAATAACATCGATCCAGCAATGACAAGCCCCACGATGCGCCCCTTTTTGGATAGATATTGTTCTTCGTGCTGCTCCATCACGGTCTCCTATTACACGTCTCCATCAAAAACGCGTATGGAAAACTCTGTTTCTTGGCCAGAGACCAGTTTGCGAGCCTGTTCGACCCAATTATCGCGGCTGGCACGGCCCTTGAAACCTTCTATGTTGTCATCCGCCCAAGAAAGCTCTTTTGCGCTCCATTTTGCGATCTGATCAAAGTGGTAAAAGCCAAGCGTATTCAACAGCTTTTCCAATTTGGGGCCAACACCCTTGATCATTTTCAGATCATCGGCACCCGCTTTGCGTGGCGATTTCATGGTGCGTGGCTTTTTCGCCGCAACCGTGGCTTTTTCACCTGATTTGGGTGCCGCCTTTCGCTTTGCGCCGGCTTTGGCTTTCGGCGCTGCAGCCTTAGCAGCCACTTTTTCCGACTTCACCCACGGTGTGATCAACGGCACTTCGGTCCCATCAATACGCTTGACTGTGTCACCAATATCAGAGGCCAATTGTGCTGAAGCGTTGTACTTGGTCTTGCCGCTGTCAAATTCACCAAGGGAGGTCAAACCACCCAAAGGCTCTGCTGCGTAACGGCCATTTTGCGGACCCGGTGTTGGAGCACGACCCGCGGCCAGTTCGTCCAAAATCCACGCAAATTTTTCAGAGGTCAGATCTTCGTAATAATCTTTGCCAATTTGAACCATTGGCGCATTGGAACAGGACCCAAGGCATTCCACCTCTTCCCAGCTGAACTTGCCATCCGCGGAAACTTCATGCGCTTTATCGGCAATTTTTTCCTTGCAAACGCCGATCAAATCCTCGGCACCACAAATCATGCAGGACAGTGTTCCACAGACCTGAACATGTGCCACGCTGCCTACCGGTTGTAGTTGGAACATGAAATAGAATGTCGCAACCTCAAGCACGCGGATGTAGGCCATGCCCAGCATTTCGGCAACGCCCTCGATCGCCGGACGCGTCAACCATCCCTCTTGCTCTTGGGCGCGCCACAACAGCGGAATAATCGCGGATTGCTGACGCCCCTCTGGGTATTTCTTAATTTGCGCTTCTGCCCATGCTTGGTTCGCAGGGGTAAAGGCAAAGCTTTCGGGTTGGTCGTGGTAAAGACGGCGTAGCATTAGCGGTCAATCTCTCCGAATACGATATCCATGGTGCCGATAATCGCGGCAACATCGGCCAATTGATGACCTTTTGCCATGTGATCCATGGCTTGAAGATGCGGGAACCCAGGTGCACGCAATTTTGCGCGATAGGGTTTGTTGGTACCATCCGCGACAAGATACACACCAAATTCACCCTTTGGCGCCTCAACCGCGGCGTAAACTTCACCTGCTGGAACGTGGAAGCCTTCAGTGTAAAGTTTGAAGTGGTGGATCAATGCCTCCATCGAGGTTTTCATGTCCGACCGTTTTGGCGGGGTTAGCTTGCCACGCGCCAATACATCGCCGGGACAGTCGCGCAATTTCTGAACAGCTTGTAAAATGATGCTGACAGACTGACGCATTTCTTCCATGCGCACCAAGTAACGGTCATAACAATCGCCGTTTTTGCCAACAGGAATCTGGAATTCAAATTCATCATAACATTCGTATGGCTGCGCACGGCGCAAATCCCAGGCAAGGCCCGAACCACGCACCATAACACCAGAGAAGCCATAGTTTTGGATGTCTTCTTCTGTCACGATGCCAATATCGGCGTTACGCTGTTTAAAGATGCGGTTTTCGGTCAACAGATTGTCAATATCCTCCAAACGTGCTGGGAACTGATGCGCCCATGCTTCGATATCGTCGATTAACTCGGCTGGAAGATCCTGATGTACACCACCTGGACGGAAATAGGCTGCGTGCAAACGTGCGCCGCAGGCGCGTTCATAAAAACACATCAGCTTTTCGCGCTCTTCAAATCCCCAAAGCGGCGGTGTAAGCG
>JAAEZW010000421.1 GCA_018222665.1 Paracoccaceae bacterium | reverse complement strand
GCCGTTAACACAATCGCTGTAGATAGTAGCAATTTATTCATTATTTTCTCCCTATTTATCGCTTTAAACTTCTTACTGAGCACGTCACCTACTCTGCATTTTCACATTGAGCACCACAATACTACGTACGTGAACTCTTTGAAGGCGAGCAACTTGGTGCTGAAGCACAAGCATATTATGCCAAGGGGAATAGCTTTTAGTGCGACCCCTGAAGGTATGATTACAATTATGTGGATATTGTCAAATCAAAACAATCTGAAGCGGATAAGGCTCTCTTCAAACTCGTAGT
The DNA here is from genome assembly GCA_018222665.1 of Paracoccaceae bacterium. Lineage (GTDB taxonomy): Bacteria > Pseudomonadota > Alphaproteobacteria > Rhodobacterales > Rhodobacteraceae > HIMB11. The sequence continues at coordinate 1,588 of JAAEZW010000421.1, read as the reverse complement.
TACACCCGGGCGTTAGCCAATATACTATCCTCAACTACCCCCGATATCCCTAATTTAAAGGTTATGATCCAGTTTAGCTTTCTACTGTAAAGAGCAAAACACTCTTTACACCTCACACTATAGATTATGTTTTTGACCACCCTGCAATGTGTGGTGACAATATCATTCCAAACTATAGCATTGAGTAGGGCGCCTTGGCATTTTTCTTGACATTAGCCCACCATGCATCCAAATCCTGCGCGTTCATTTCTGAGGCAAGCCCAATGGCAACCAATCCCGTTTCAACATCATTGGGAAAGGTGGTCACATCGATATGCGCCCCAACCACATGCACGGACAACATGCGGGTTTCGGCGCGCACAAATCCCTTCATCCGAAACACACCTTTTGGACGATCCTGTAGCGCATAGATCAGGGTGTTTCGGTTGAATTCGACATCCGCCTCTGCAAACCATTTGGTATAGGCCGCGTGTGGCGCCGCTATCTGGTCCGGAGCTTTGGGTGTGCTCGGGGACAGCAACATTTCAATTGTTGCCGCATCACTTTTCAAAATGGGGGCTTTGCTGATTGTGGCCAGTTGCATGGACAGATGATCATTCAATTCAGTTTTAGACACGTAAATCAAATCGGCCACGCGGATCTGATCACGTACCTGATCTCCAACAAAGCGATCGATAAGCTGATCCAAAATATTCGCACCATCCACTACCGTGATAATTCCCTGATACACCAAATCGGGTTCCGCCACAGCGACATTCGCAATTTTGGCGGGATCAGCGATACCGCTGGCCTCGATGACAATGTGGTCTGGGCGCATATCCCCATCTAACACATCTCCAATCGCCAAAAAAAGGTCCGCACCCATCGTGCAACAAACACAGCCATTTGAAAGCTGAATCGTATCCTCATCCGCTGAAACCAAGAGCGAGGCATCCACATTAATCGCGCCAAAGTCATTGACCATGACCAAGTACCGCTTCCCCTGCGGGTCGCGCAAAATTTGATTGATCAGTGTGGTTTTACCCGCACCTAAATATCCGCCGATAACGGTAAGTGGTATGCCTGTCATATAAGGTGTACGATCCCTGAACTTACAGTGCCCTTAACCTCAATATCCTTAAGCGCATTTCCATCGCCTTCTGTGGGATCTTGGGCCAAAATAGCAAAGTCCGCAATTTTTCCTGTTTCGATGCTGCCAATATCGCGATCCAGTTTCAATGTATAGGCCGCACCAAGGGTTATGGCGTGCAATGCCTCCTCAACAGAGATGCGTTGTTGAGCGCCCAGAACGCGCCCCGACATCGTTTGACGGGTCACGGCGCACCATGCGGTGAACAGTGGACCCATGGGCGTCACGGGCGCATCAGAGTGGATTGCAACATTCACGCCCGCATCCAATGCCGCGCGTACGGCATCCATACGTTCAGCGCGATCATTCCCGATGGTCAGTGCAGCATGCTGATCCCCAAAATACCAAATGTGATTGGCAAAGATGTTGGTGCAAATGCCCATATTTGCGCATCGCTTGAACTGATCTACTCCCATCATCTGACAATGCTGCAAAACATGGCGTGCCTCTGTCCAAGGG
>JAAEZW010000027.1:2893-12894 GCA_018222665.1 Paracoccaceae bacterium | reverse complement strand
ATGGCATGTCGCGTTCAAGCGATGCATCAAAACGTACTTTAATAGTGCGGTCCAAAACCACATCGGATCCCGCCTCAGCCGTATTTGTGATACCACCAAATCCAGTCACGCGGCAGAACCAGTCATAAAATGGCACAGATGCCCATGCCAGCGCCCCCATGACAACTACAAGTGTCAGGGCCTGCAAGGCTGTCTTTTTCTTAGGATCAATCGCGCTCATCGTCCGACCTCACCCGCGATAGCACCTGAAATATCACCCGATACTTTGACCACAGTTAGGCCGAAAACAATCGCAACAAATGCAACCAACACAAGGCCGAGACCAAGGTTACGGCCCTTACGGCGCTGATGTAGTTCATGTTCTTTTGGGAAGTTCATTACAGCACCTCAATTCCATAGCGGGTCAATCCAGCCTCAAGCAGGATCGCACCGAAATGCGCAAATAGATACAATAATGAAAGTTTAAAGAATTTGCGTTCAACCACAAAATTGTCGACCTCTGATGCGTCTTCGTCACGGCGCCAGATTTTGATTGCGCCCCATAGGAACTGCGCATTCAACACAATCGCAACGGTTAGGTAGAAGATACCACCAATTGATGTGAACCCTGTCGCAATCGCCAAGACAGCCAACAACACTGTGTAGCCCAAAATGTGATTGCGTGTCGCGCGACGTCCATGTGTCACTGTTAACATCGGCACTTCTGCATCGTCATAGTCGTTGCGCATAAACAGGGCCAAGGCCCAAAAATGTGGGGGCGTCCACATAAAGATCAATGTAAACATTAACACCGCTTCGATAGACATGCTGCCCGTAGCCGCCAACCATCCGATCATCGGAGGGAATGCGCCCGCCGCACCACCAATGACGATGTTTTGCGGGGTCCAGCGCTTAAGCCACATTGTGTAAATCACAACATAGAAGAAAATCGTAAACGCCAACAACCCTGCCGCATACCAATTGGTGGCAAGCCCCAGCATCACAACCGAGATGCCGGAAAGCGCGATGCCAAATGCTTTGGCCTCATCCGCGGTGACTTTCCCTGCAGGGATCGGGCGTTTTTTTGTGCGACGCATCACTGCGTCAATGTCGGCATCATACCACATGTTCAATGCACCCGAGGCACCACCGCCGAGTGCGATGAACAAAATCGCGGTAAATCCGACAAACGGATGGACCGAAACGGGGGCTGCCAATAACCCAACAAAGGCCGTGAACACCACCAACGTCATAACGCGCGGTTTCAGCAATGCGAAATAATCGCCAAACTGCGCTTCGTTTTCGTGGGTTACATTATGTAGGCTTGCGTCGCTCATTTCGGTCGCTTTATCCGTTACATAAACTGATCCCCAACCACCGACAGGCGCTTGGGGAATGGGATCTTACTTCGATGCCACTGCGTATGAAGCAGGTGCGCTTGCATACTCTTCTTTTGCACCTTTCAGCCAGTTTTCGTAAGCCTCTTCGCTGACGACTTTGACTGTGATTGGCATGTATGCGTGGTCCTTGCCGCATAGTTCAGAACACTGACCGAAGTATACGCCTTCTTTTTCAGCTTTGAACCAAAGCTGTGCCAATCGTCCTGGAACGCCGTCCTGCTTTACGCCGAACGCTGGGATTGTCCATGAATGGATAACATCCGCTGCAGTTACGGTCATAACAACTGTTTTGTTTACTGGAACAACCACGGCTGTATCTGTTGCCAATAGGAATTCGTTGCGCGAATAACCCGCTTCAACCAAGGCCGCTTCAACTTCGTCTGTTAGAACGTAGTTGCCAACAGTCGCGGGCTGACCGATCATATAGCTGTCGAATGCGAAATCATGATCTGTGTATTCGTAACCCCAGTACCACTGATACCCTGTGACTTTGATGTTCACTTCGCCTTCAGGAATTTCCTGTTGTTTAAACAACACTGGAAGAGAGAACGATCCGATGAACAATAGGATCAAGATCGGGCCAACCGTCCACAACACTTCGATTGGTGTATTGTGTGTGAATGACGCTGGCTCTGGGTTGGCGCGACGATTGTAGCGCACGACAACGATTGCCAATAGTGCAACCACAAAGATCGAGATTGCTGTGATGATCCAAAGAATCATGCCGTCCAACCACTGAAGGTCGCGCGCCAATTCTGTCGCTGCTGGCTGAAAGCCAAGACCTTTGTCAGTGGGAACTCCGATGATTTGCAAACCTTCCTGCGCAATCGCAGGGGCCGCCGCAAACATAGCCGCTAGGCCAGTAACAAGTGATTTCAGTCGCATTTTACACCCTGATCGGTTTCAATTATTCCAACTAAAACGGCTCTCAAAGCCGAACTTTGAAAGGAATCCCGTTGTATTCACCGCGCTTAAAACCATATTTATTCACAGAAATAAAGATTTAAGCTTGCGTCAAACGGACGCTAATTGAATTTTTATCTTCAAAATGACGAATATAATGAGGATCGGCGCATGTCAGACACAGATTTCAATCCATTCGAACAGTATTTTGATCGATCTGAGGCCTTAAATATTCTGAAAAACACCTGCGCGGGTGCAGATGATGGTGAATTATTCATCGAACGCCGACGGTCCGAGAATCTGATGTTGGACGATAGTCGACTAAAGTCTGCAAATTTTGACGCCAGCGAAGGATTTGGTTTGCGGGCCGTTCGCGGCGAAGTCACAGGGTATGCGCATTCTACCGAAATGACCGAAGCCGCGCTAAAACGGGCCTCAGACACTGTTGGTTTGGCAGCAGGACAGGGCGAGGCACGCTTGGCCAATGCCCCCAGCCGCAGCAATCGCGCACTCTATGACAGTTTTGATCCAACCGAGGAAATTACATTTTCGGCCAAGGTCGACCTGCTTAAGGAAATCGACGATTATTTGCGCACATTAGATAAGCGCGTCGTGCAAGTCTCGGCCTCGATTGCAACCAACCTACAAGAAATTAGGATATTGCGCCCCGAGGATGAGATTTGGGGTGATGTGCGTCCGCTGACGCGTCTTAATATTTCGGTGATTGTGGAACAGGACGGCCGCCGCGAAAGCGGATCAGCAGGGGGCGGTGGACGTTATTCATTGTCCGAGTTGATCACCCCAGACAAATGGAAGGCCACGGCGCAAGAAGCATTACGCATCGCAACCGTGAACCTAAGCGCGGAAGATGCCCCCGCAGGTGTGATGGACATTGTATTAGGGCCAGGTTGGCCAGGCATCCTATTGCACGAAGCGGTGGGTCACGGATTAGAAGGAGACTTTAACCGCAAGGGTACCAGCGCATTTGCAGGTTTATTGGGGCAACAAGTTGCGGCCAAGGGTGTAACCGTCGTCGATGATGGCACCCTGCCAAATCGGCGTGGATCAATCACCATCGATGATGAAGGCACGCCAAGTTCGCGCAATGTTTTGATCGAAGACGGTATTTTGGTTGGATTCATGCAGGACCGTCAAAATGCACGCTTAATGGGGGTTGACCCCACTGGGAACGGACGCCGCCAAAGTTATGCGCATGCCCCCATGCCGCGCATGACCAACACCATCATGGAAGGCGGCAATGCAACCCCCGCCGAATTATTGACTGATCTGAAGGACGGGATTTACGCCGTGGGCTTTGGCGGCGGTCAGGTTGATATCACCAACGGAAAATTCGTCTTTTCCTGCACCGAAGCCTACCGCGTTCAAAATGGTCAGGTCGGCGCACCGATTAAAGGGGCAACTCTAATCGGGGACGGCGCAACGGCATTGAAACATATCCGCGGCCTTGGAAACGATATGGAATTGGACCCTGGCATGGGCACATGCGGAAAATCGGGGCAATGGGTTCCCGTTGGGGTTGGACAGCCCTCTGTTTTGATTGCTGGGCTAACTGTTGGCGGGTCTGGCGGCGCGCGTTAATCCTGCGTTAACCAAATCTGCGCTATTGCTGATTCCGCAAGATGACGGAGCGACGATGGCTGTTCAAACTAATTCTTCCGCTCACCCCCTAATCCCACCACTCAAGGAAGAGGACAGATTAGCGTGGCTTCGTCTCTTGCGCTCTCGCCGGGTGGGGATCAGCACGTTTTACAGATTATTGGAAGAACATGGCACGGCACAAAGCGCGCTTGAGAATTTGCCCGAAGTTGCCCGCGCCGCAGGCGTTGATAATTATCTACCCCGTAGCGAAGAATAGGCCATCGCTGAAATGCGTCGCGGCCAAAAGGCAGGCGCACAGCTTATTTTTCGGGGCACGCCCGCCTATCCAGCGGCATTCAATAATCTAAATGATGCACCCCCCTTTTTCTGGGCGGTGGGAGATGCCGCACTTTTGCACGGCCCGACCCTTGGCCTTGTCGGGGCGCGCGATGCATCATCCCTTGGAACCCGTATGTCACGGTTTTTGGCTACTAGATTGGGGGAAGAGGGGTATGTGATTTGTTTGGGGCTTGCCCGCGGCGCATGCCGCGGCAATCGGCACAGGAACGATTGCCGTACTGGGCGGTGGGGTTGATGTTATTTACCCTGCTGAAACGCGCAATTGACGCAGCAAATTTGTGACAATGGTCTGCTGATTTCCGAACAACCCATGGGCACTCAACCCCAAGCAAGTCATTTTCCTGTGCACAATCGGTTGATATCTGGACTGTCGCAGGCAATCGTTGTGATCGAAGCTGCCGCCTAATCGGGCAGTTTGATCACCCCCAAAACTGCGCTGGATCAGGGGCGCGATGCCTATGCCGTGCCTGGCCATCCGTTTGATACGCGTGCGTCAGGTTGCAACATTTTAATCCACGATGGTGCGACCTTGGTGCGCAATGTAGAAGACATCATTGAAGCATTGCCAAAATTGCCCCGGCAAACTGACATTATATATGACACGCCAAAACCGCTTCCCAACCGTGGTTTGCGTGAAACCGCCAAGTTACATCAACGCATTCTTGCACGGCTGTCCCCCTCCCCGTTGGCAGAGGATCAATTGATACGCGACTTGAAAGCATCGGCTGCACAAATCGCCACTGCCCTTGTCGATCTAGAGACTGAGGGCCAAATAGAAAGACAGTCTGGTGGAATGGTCAGCCTGAGCGGGAATGAGCACAAAGATCACAAAGGTCATTAAACGTGCATTGACAAAGCCCTTTGAACACGACCATGTTCCGCCGCCATGGCACCATGTGCGAGTCGAAAGGATATTTTATGCCCGTTGTTGTTGTTGAATCCCCTGCTAAGGCAAAGACAATTAACAAATATTTGGGATCAGAATATACGGTTCTGGCCTCATATGGTCACGTGCGTGATTTGCCGCCCAAAGATGGCTCGGTCAATCCTGATGATAATTTCGCAATGACATGGGAAGTCGGAAATGATAGCAAAAAACATGTCAAAGCGATCGCAGATGCCCTAAAAAACGACAACGCCCTGATCCTTGCCACCGACCCTGACCGCGAGGGGGAAGCAATCAGTTGGCACCTAGAGGAAACATTGCGCAAACGCCGCGCAATTAAAACGGACACCGAAGTCACGCGTGTCGTATTTAACGCAATTACAAAATCTGCCGTGACCGAAGCGATGAAAAATCCGCGCGATGTGGATGCCCCATTGGTGCATGCTTATCTTGCGCGACGCGCCTTGGATTATTTGGTGGGCTTCAATCTGTCCCCCGTATTGTGGCGCAAATTACCTGGTGCGCGTTCCGCGGGTCGCGTGCAATCCGTTTGTCTGCGTTTGATCGTTGAACGTGAAATGGAGATTGAGGCGTTCAATCCACAAGAATACTGGAGCGTGAAGGCGCAACTTAGCACGCCGCGCGGTCAAAGTTTTGAAGCGCGTCTTACATCCCTTGCTGGAAAAAAGCTGGATAAATATGATCTGGCCAACAGCACGCAGGCAGAAATGGCCGTTCAGGCGATCACAAGCCGCGATCTATCAGTGCAATCCGTTGAATCAAAACCGGCACAGCGCAACCCCTCTGCCCCCTTCATGACCTCAACCCTACAACAAGAAGCAAGCCGGAAATTCGGCATGGGCGCACGTCAAACGATGAGTGCCGCACAACGATTGTATGAAGCGGGTCACATTACATATATGCGAACCGACGGAATCGACATGGCACCCGAGGCCGTCATGGCCACCCGTGATGCAATCGCCGCCCGATATGGCGCAGACTATGTGCCTTCGTCGCCGCGGATGTACAAAAACAAGGCCAAGAACGCGCAAGAGGCGCACGAGTGTATCCGCCCCACAGAAATAACCAAGGATGCAGCAGCGCTGAAATTGACGGATGCGGATCAACGCAAATTATATGATTTGATTTGGAAACGCACGATTGCCTGCCAAATGGCGGCAGCAAAGTTGGAACGCACCACCGTTGACATCACCAGCCAAGATCAACAGGTCGTTTTGCGCGCCAATGGTCAGGTTGTTTTGTTCGACGGCTTTATGCGCGTTTATGAAGAGGGCCTTGATGATGCCCCAACAGGGGATGACGATGACAAACGTTTGCCCCAAGTCATGCAAGGCGAGGCCTTGGCCAAAGGTGACATCACGCCCGAACAGCATTTCACCCAACCGCCCCCCCGTTATACCGAGGCGACATTGGTCAAACGGATGGAAGAATTGGGCATTGGACGCCCCTCAACCTATGCGTCCATCGTTACCACGATCCAAGATCGCGAATATGTCCGCAAGGAAAGCAACCGTTTATTCCCCGAGGATAAAGGGCGCATCGTTACAATTTTCCTTTTGAACTTTTTCAAACGCTATGTGGAATATGACTTCACCGCCTCGCTTGAGGATCAGTTGGATCAGGTCAGCGCGGGAGGTTCAGATTATTTGGAACTGCTTTCTATATTCTGGCGCGATTTCTCAGCGGCGATTGCAGAAACTTCTGAATTGCGCATCACTGAGGTGTTGGATGTGTTGGATGACGCCTTGGCGCCACAACTATATCCCCCGCGCGAGGATGGTAGTGACCCGCGGATTTGTCCAAAATGCGGAAACGGAACGCTGCACCTAAAATCATCTCGCACAGGCGGTTTTGTGGGATGCGGCAATTATCCTGAATGTACATTCACGCGACCAATCTCTGGTGAAATCGACGAAAGTTCGGATCGCTTACTTGGCGAAGATGCAGGGGATGAGATTTTCCTAAAATCTGGTCGCTTTGGTCCCTATGTTCAGCGGGGCGAGGCCACTAAAGAAGCACCTAAACCACCACGCTCCAGCCTACCCAAAGGGTGGGCACCTGCGGGAATGGATTTGGAACGTGCCTTGATGCTACTCAATCTACCGCGTGAGGTTGGCCCCCACCCCGAAGACGGCGAAATGATCGAGGCGGGGATTGGCCGTTATGGCCCATTTGTAAAACACGGCCGCACCTATGCTAATTTGAAAGAGGTCGATGATGTCTTTACCATCGGTATGAACCGCGCCGTTGAAGAATTGGCCAAAAAAGCCAGCCGTGGGTCCGCCCGCACCGCCGCAACCCCGTTAAAGGAATTGGGCGAACACCCAACCGATGGCGGCCCCGTCAATGTGATGGACGGACGCTATGGAGCCTATGTCAAATTCGGCAAAATCAACGTAACCCTGCCCAAGGACGTCAAACCCGAGGATGTGACAATGGATATGGCCGTTCAGCTAATTGCCGAAAAGGCCGCCAAGGGTGGTGCCAAAAAAGGCAAACGCAAAAAGTAATTTTGGCGCATATACGCACAGGCTTTCTGCATTCAATGAATTGACACTGGCGCGGCAACGCGCCACATATTGCCGAATTATCTAAAAACGGAGCTGTTCCATGAAAAAAGTCTATGGATCCGCCGCTGAAGCGTTAGATGGATTGTTGTTTGACGGCATGTTCATTGCATCGGGCGGTTTTGGCCTTAGCGGTATTCCCGAACTCTTGTTAGCCGCGATCCGCGATGCTGGCACCAAGGATTTGACATTTGCATCCAACAACGCAGGTGTTGATGACTTCGGAATCGGCATTTTGTTGCAAACCCGTCAGGTGAAAAAAATGATTTCATCCTACGTGGGCGAAAACGCGGAATTCATGCGCCAATACCTATCAGGGGAATTGGAATTAGAATTCAACCCACAGGGCACATTGGCCGAACGCATGCGCGCAGGTGGTGCGGGCATCCCTGGGTTCTACACCAAAACAGGTGTTGGCACCGTTGTTGCCGAAGGGAAAGAGCACAAGGATTTTGATGGTGAAACCTATATCCTTGAACGCGGGATTTTTGCCGATCTTGCAATCGTAAAAGCGTGGAAAGCGGATGAAACAGGAAATCTGGTCTTCCGCAAAACTGCCCGTAACTTTAACCCACCTGCTGCGATGTGCGGTAAGATCTGTATTGTGGAAGTCGAAGAAATTGTTCCAACAGGATCATTGGACCCTGATCATATTCACCTACCCGGGATTTATGTGCATCGCATTATCCAAGGTGAACATGAAAAACGCATCGAACAGCGCACAACGCGCCCACGGACGGAGGGTTGATCAATGGCATGGGATCGCAATCAAATGGCCGCACGCGCGGCACAAGAGCTTCAGGATGGCATGTATGTGAACCTTGGGATCGGTATTCCAACGCTGGTTTCAAACTATATTCCCGATGGGATCACTGTGACACTTCAATCTGAAAACGGGATGTTGGGCATGGGCCCATTCCCGTACGAAGGGGAAGAGGATCCTGATCTGATCAACGCTGGGAAACAAACCATCACCGAATTACCCCAAACGGCATATTTCGATAGTGCGACATCTTTTGGAATGATCCGTGGTGGCAAAATCGCCATGGCCATCCTAGGCGCGATGGAAGTTGCCGAAAACGGCGATCTGGCAAATTGGATGATTCCAGGCAAGCTGGTTAAGGGTATGGGCGGCGCGATGGACCTTGTTGCAGGCGTGGGTCGCGTGATCGTCGTGATGGATCACACAAACAAACATGGCGATAGCAAAGTGCTAAAGGCATGTACCCTGCCCTTGACGGGAACGGCAGTTGTCGACCGTATCATCACAAATCTAGGTGTCCTAGACGTGGTTGAGGGCGGATTGCGCATCGTTGAATGCGCAGAGGGCGTCAGCGAGTCTGATCTACGCGCCGCGACCGAGGCGACAATCGTCGATTAAACTATTAGCATGCGGCCTGCGCGGGAATATTACTAAGACAGGCCGCAGTAACATTTTGAAATAGTCAATGAGTTTGTAAAGTTAATATTGCCTCAAACGTTTACCTTTGCATTATATTCCAAACTAATTTAGCGCTTCGGGAAAATGCCTAATTAAGATCGAGCCTAACCCTATGATGTCGCAGTATTTTAAAAATATGGCATCAACTGCATTAATCGTTGCGACGACCTTTACAGTTTTAGGCACTACGGTTTGGGGTGACATTGTAAGTGTAATCCAGAAATCTGAAGAGCAGACAATTGGCGTACCAATAGATCGCGCCTTTATCATTGAGAGTGCGGTTCCATTCGCAAAGCCTTCGATGGCAAATCCCGCAGTAGCTGACTTTTCGACACTGTCAGACAGAACAGTCTACGTATTAGGAAAGCTTGCATGAACAACCACATTAACTTTAATCGACAAAAAGGGAAATTGGATCTCTAATGTACAAATTAAGGTCTCAACTGACTTTAAGGAGTTACGAAAACGGCTCAGAGAAATTCTACCTAATGAAAAAATAGAACTACACAGCGCAAATGACGGCATTGTCTTGCACGGAAGAGTAAGCAATTCCGAAGTTAGCGACAAAGCAGTTTTACTAGCAAACAGATATGCACCAAATTTAGTGTCAAATCTGATAGATGTAGAAAATTTAACCAGTAAGGAACTTATTACTCAAACCTACACAATCGAAACAGATCATAAATTTTTCAAAGATTTATTCACTGGATCAGAAAATAGCACCGTAAAAATTGTGTCGACTGCTAACGCGCAATTCAACAGTATTCTATCGAAGTTGAGATGATCAAAAACCGAAACAAAAAGCTATACGTTAAACCATTCTAATCAAATTAAGTTTTTTGTTG